>NZ_JBVHQB010000002.1:0-214697 GCF_055567635.1 Streptomyces sp. NPDC026500
GGAACCCCGGAGCCCGGGGATCCCGCGTGGCCCGGGAACCCCGGAGCCCGGGGATCCCGCGTGGCCCGGGAACCCCGGAGCCCGGGGATCCCGCGTGGCCCGGGAACCCCGGAGCCCGGGGATCCCGCGCGGTCCGAGAACCCCGGAGCCCGGGGATCCCGCGCGGTCCGAGAACCCTGGTGGCCCGGGAATCCGACTGGCGCAACCTCGTTCGCCCAGAACCCGGCGGCCCGAGAACCTCGTTGGCCTGGAAGCCCCGCGTGGCCCGGTACCCCGGAATCCCGGGAAACCCAGGTGGTCCAAGGGTCCCGGAAGCCGGGCAGCCCAAAGGGGCGGGGCCCGGTCGTGTTCGACCCGGTCCCGCTCCCTGGTCCTTCGCCGCCGGAGCGGCCCGCCCTCGGGGAACGGGGACGCGCCCGGCCGGACCGCCGCCTCAGCGGGGCAGGTCCGCGGCGCGTGTCGCCGGCTCAGTGGGGCAAGCCCCGCGGCGCGTGCCCCGGGTCAGCGGGGCGAGGCCCGCGGCGCTTGTCGCCGGCTCAGCGGCCCACCGCCCGCTTCAGGGAGCGCGCCCTCCGGGCGACCCGCCGTACCGTCGCGTTGCGCGGGATGAACGCGAGCTGGGCCGGGACCGCTCCGGGCAGGGCCAGCGAGGTGAGGCGCTTGCGCTTGAAGTAGCGCCAGGTGTGCTGGGTCAGCTGGTGCGTCAGATAGCTCTCGGCCGCCGGGCGCAGGTCCGGACAGATCTTCGGCTGCATCGCGAAGCCGACGGCTCTCAGGAGCTTCGTCAGGTCCGCCACGTCCATGCCGGGGCGCTGTTCGGTGACCGCCGAACGGTCCGACAGGTCGGGCAGCAGCGCGTCGACGATGGTCACCGGGACGCGGTTGCTGTTCTCGTACGGGGTGAGACGGTCCAGCAGCGACCCGGTCCCGACCCGGGCGACCGGCAGGCCGTACAGCGCGGACGCCGTGAGCAGCGCCGTGGAGAAGCAGCCGACGACCAGCGCGGGACGCATCCGCTGGTAGAGCACCTCGGCGAGGACCGGGGTGTCGAGGACGGTGAGGTCCGCGCCCAGCTTCTCGGCCTCCTTCTCCAGCGACCGCGACCAGCGCGCCGGAGCCGAGGGGTGCGGCTTGAACACCACGCGGGTGTGACCGAGCGCGAGGGCGCCCTTCAGCATCCGTACGTGGAGCTCCTCCTCCTCTTCGGCGGTGAGGATCTCCAGGGCGGAGAGGTACTGGCCGAGCAGCAGCGCCGGCTCGTCGACGGACGGCAACTCGTTCCCGGTGTCGACGAGTTCGGCGAGGACCTTCACGAACGCGTCCGTGGGCACGATCTCCGGCTCGACGCCGAACTCGGTGAGTAGCAGCGGCTTGAGGCCGGGGACCAGGTCCAGGTGGAGCAGCCGGGTCACCCGGGTGCCGACCAGCGGGTCGATCTTGTTGCGGGTGGGGCCGTAGCTCATCAGGCCGTCGGCGTACACCGTGACGGGCGCGCCCATGAAGATCTGGGAGACGCCGAGCGCCGGGTTGACCTGGATCGACTCCACGGCCAGTTCGATGTCGTCGTCGCCGAGGCTCCAGGCGAGCCGCAGATGACGCTCCCACAGGGGTACGTCGTCCGGCCGCGGGGTCCAACCGCCCGGGTGGAACGGGGAGATGGTCTCGTTCCACGAGATGACGTCGTCGAAGCGGCCGCTCAGTTGCTCGAAGCCGGGCATCTCGTCCACGCCGGGCGTCGTCTCGGGCGTCGCCGTGTTGTTCGAGACGAGCAGGATGCGCCGGTCGGCCGGTCCGAAGCTGTCGGTGTCGAGGGCCGCGGCGAGCGTGGCCGTGCCGTACAGCGTGGACGCCATGAAGATCTGGGTGGTCACGCCGCCACCCCCGCGGCGGGCGCGGGCCGTCGGCGCAGCCGGCGCAGCCGGGTGGCGCGCTGGACGTCCATCGAGTCGAGGGCGTCGTCGAGCACGTCCTGCGGCATGCGGCGCAGCGCGACCGCACTCATGGATTTCAGTTTCCGTGCCACCGCCGGCTCGAACCTTTCGATGGATCCCAGGTGATGGGAAATAATCGCGCAATATGTGCGCACGGCTTTGGGCAGGAGTTTTTCCGCGTCCCGGTCCTCGGCGGTTTCCGCTACGACCTGGTCGAACGCGCGAATGAAATCGAGCTGACGGACGTCTCCGATCTGGGTGAGGGAGGAGGCGACGCCACGCCGGTAGAACACGCCCAGCAGCCCCACCGTGGCGAAGGATTCCGCCTCCCGGTGCAACTTCCAGATCCACGGCCGGTCCTCGGCCGTGCGCAGCCCGTCGGTGAAGTGGAGCAGCCCGCGGTCGACCAGCCGGCGGTGGTAGATGCCCGCCCAGGCGTAGGCGTAGTCGACGGAGGTGGACCGGTCGGCGGGCAGAATGGCGTCGCGGGGATCGAGGACGACTCCGCGGCGGCCGTGCGGTACATGGTGGACGGTGCGGGCCCGCGCTGTGCACTGGACATGGTCCGTACGGACGAAGTCGCAGCCCAGACCCTCGATGGAGGAGACGAGTTGTTCGTAGTATCCGGGGGCGAGCCAGTCGTCCCCGTCGAGGAACGTGAGGTACTCGCCACGCGCTTTGTCGATCCCGGTGTTGCGCGCGGTGGCCAGTCCTCCGTTCTTCTCGTGTCTGACATACACCGCACCCGGGAGCTCGCGCTCCGCGCGCGCGAGGATGTCCGGTGTCTCGTCGCGCGAGCAGTCGTCGACGAGAATGAATTCGAAGTCCTGCCGTGCGTTCGCACGCAGGCTCTTCAGGGTGTCGGGCGCATATTGCTGCACGTTGTAGAACGGCACGATGACGGAGAGCTTGACCACCCCTGTGACGTTAGGGGGCGGCCCGGCATTCGTCTTGACCGTTGGTGAGATACAAGGTGAACGACGCGTGGCGGAACCGTGAACCACATCGTTTTCTCAGCCGATACCTGGCTGATTCCCCATTCGTCGATGTGCTGTTAACCGTTTGTTGTATTCGGGTTGGGCCGCTCCTCGGAATGGGTTCCTAGCGTCTAGGGCGTGCCAGCAAGTACCACGAAGTCCCTGCGAGTGGCCGTCCTCGCGGATTCCGACACCAGGTGGAAATGGGGCTCGCTCACCGCGAACCGTATTTCCCCGGCCGAATCGGACATCCGCCTCGACGGGTTCCTCCTGCGTGGCCGTGCCACCCCGACCGCCCGCCAGCTCGAAGAGGTCGGCGTCCGCGCGGACTCCCTCCGCGAGGTCACGGCCGTCGAGTTCCTGCGCGAGCTGGGCAAGGAGGACTGTGCCTACGACGTGGTCGTCCTCGCCCTGGTCGGCGGTGCCGTCCAGGCGGTGCTGCACGGCCTGGCCCGCGCCTGGGACGGGCGGACCGAGCGTCCCCTGGTCGTCACCGGCTATGTCGGTGTCGTCTACGAGAAGCTCGCCGACGGGCTGCTCCTGCGGCACGGCGCGGACCTCGTCCTCGCCAACTCCCTTCAGGACGCGGACCGTTTCCGGGCCGTGTACGAGGGGGTCGGTGCCGACGCCGGGTCGGTGACCGAGGTCGCGCTGCCCTTCCTAGGCGGGGCGGCGTACAAGGAGAACGACCCGTACACGGTCGTCTTCGCCGCCCAGCCCTCCGTACCGGAGAGCCGCAAGGACCGTACGTACCTGCTGGACCGGCTGATCCGCCACGCGCGGCTGCACCCGGACCGCGAGGTCCTGCTCAAGCTGCGCTCCAAGCCGGGCGAACACACCACGCACATCGAGGAGTTGCCGTACCAGAAGCTGGTGCAGAAGGCGGACCCGCCGGCCAACTTCCGCCTGGTGTACGGGCACATGGGCGAGGTCCTCGACCGCACCGACCTCCTGGTCACCATCAGCTCCACCGCCGCCCTGGAGTCCCTGCACCGCCGTATCCCCACCGTCGTCCTCAGCGACCTCGGGGTGCGCGAGGCGCTCGGCAACCACCACTTCGTGGGCTCCGGCTGCCTGGCCTCCTGGGACCAACTCGACGCCGGTCACCGGCCGGTGCCGGACGCCGCGTGGGTGGCCCGACAGGGCATCGCCGCCGAGGGAGGCTCGTACGAGACGGCCTTCGACGCGGCGCGGCAGCGCATCACCGAGCTGCTGGCGGCGGACAGGCTGCCGCCGCTCGCTCCCTACTACACCCCCGTCACCGCGCCCGGTTATCTGCCCGGCATCCTCGCCCGCCACCACCTCGGCCCGGACGGCAGCCCGCTGCCCGGTGCCCCCGCGGCGGACCGGGAACCCAGCCCCGTACGGCAGATCGTGCGCCGGGCCGCACGCGGCGCCTACCGCCACGGCGTCCAGCGCGTGGCACCGGTGATCCGGCGGATGGGCGACCTGTGAGCGCCCCGACAGCGGGCAGTCCGCGGTCCTCCTCCCCCTCACGCCTTCCTCGCCTCCCTCGTCAAGGAGAACAGCGCATGACCAACTCGGAAGCGGGCCAAGCCGCGCCGGTGCGCCGCGTACTCGCGGTGATTCCCGCGCGCGGCGGCTCCAAGGGCGTGCCCGCGAAGAACCTCCTCCCCGTCGGCGGTGTGCCGCTGGTGGCCCGTGCCGTGCGCGAGTGCCGCGCCGCCCGCCTCGTGACGGACGTGGTCGTCTCCACCGACGACCAGGCCATCGCGGCGGCCGCCCGCCAGGCAGGCGCCGAGGTCGTGCTGCGCCCCGCCGCCATCGCGGGGGACACCGCCACCTCCGAGGCCGCCGTCCTGCACGCCATGGACACCCATGAGGCGCTGCACGGCTCCCCGGTCGACGTGGTGCTGCTCGTTCAGTGCACCAGCCCGTTCATCATCCGGGAGGACGTGGACGGCGTCGTGAACGCGATCGTCGCGAACGGCGCGGACACGGCGCTGACCGTGGCCCCCTTCCACGGCTTCGTATGGCGCGACGGCGACGACGAGGCCACCGTCGCGGTGGCCGTCGAGACCGAGCGCGCCGCCGTCGACGGCGGCACCGACACCCTGGTCACGGACACCGCCACCAGCGGCGGCTACGGCGTCAACCACGACAAGTCCTTCCGCCCGCGCCGCCAGGACCGCCCCCAGGACCTCCTGGAGACCGGTGCCGTCTACGCCATGGAGGCCGCGGGCTTCCGTGAGGCGAAGCACCGCTTCTTCGGCCGCACCGAACTCGTGCGCACCGACCCGGCCCGGGTGCTGGAGATCGACGATCCGCACGACCTCGCCCGCGCCCGCGCGCTGGCCCCCCTCTTCGACGCGAACCGGCCCGGTTCGCTGCCGACCGCCGATGACATCGACGCGGTCGTCCTCGACTTCGACGGCACCCAGACCGACGACAGGGTGCTGATCGACTCCGACGGACGGGAGTTCGTCTCCGTGCACCGCGGAGACGGCCTCGGTATCGCGGCCCTGCGCAAGAGCGGGCTGACGATGCTGATCCTGTCCACGGAACAGAACCCGGTCGTCGCCGCCCGGGCCCGGAAGCTCAAGATTCCGGTCCTGCACGGCATCGACCGGAAAGACCTCGCACTGAAGCAGTGGTGCGAGGAGCAGGGCATCGCGCCTGAGCGCGTGCTCTACGTCGGCAACGACGTCAACGACCTCCCGTGCTTCGCCCTCGTGGGCTGGCCGGTGGCGGTCGCGAGCGCCCACGACGTCGTGCGCGGCGCCGCACGCGCGGTCACCACCGTGCCCGGTGGCGACGGCGCGATCCGAGAGATCGCCAGCTGGATCCTCGGCCCTTCTCTCGACTCCCTCGACAAGTAAGGAACGTTTCACCATGAACAACTCCCGTCTGCGCACCTTCGGTTCGAAGACCGCCGGCCCGGGTCACCCCGTCTACGTCGTCGGCGAGATCGGCATCAACCACAACGGTGAGCTGGAGAACGCCTTCAAGCTGATCGACGCCGCCGCCGAGGCCGGCTGCGACGCCGTCAAGTTCCAGAAGCGCACCCCGGAGATCTGCACCCCGCGCGACCAGTGGGACATCGAGCGCGACACCCCCTGGGGCCGCATGACCTACATCGACTACCGCCACCGCGTGGAGTTCGGTGAGGACGAGTACCGCCAGATCGACGAGTACGCCAAGAGCAAGAACATCGACTGGTTCGCCTCCCCGTGGGACACCGAGGCCGTCGCCTTCCTGGAGAAGTTCGACGTCCCGGCCCACAAGGTCGCCTCCGCGTCGCTGACCGACGACGAGCTGCTCCGCTCGCTGCGCGCCACGGGCCGCACGGTCATCCTCTCCACCGGCATGTCGACGCCGAAGCAGATCCGCCACGCGGTCGAGGTCCTCGGCAGCGACAACATCCTGATGTGCCACGCCACGTCGACCTACCCGGCGCAGGCCGAGGAGCTCAACCTCCGCGTCATCAACACCCTCCAGGCCGAGTACCCGAACGTTCCGATCGGCTACTCGGGCCACGAGACGGGTCTGCAGACCACGCTCGCCGCGGTCGCCCTCGGCGCCACCTTCGTCGAGCGTCACATCACCCTGGACCGCGCGATGTGGGGCTCCGACCAGGCCGCCTCCGTCGAGCCGCAGGGCCTGACCCGCCTCGTCCGCGACATCCGCACCATCGAGGCCTCCCTCGGTGACGGTGTCAAGAAGGTCTACGACTCCGAGCTCGGCCCGATGAAGAAGCTGCGCCGCGTCACGGGCGTCGTCGCCGAGGCCGAGATCGCCGCGGCCGCGGGCGAGCCCGTCTCGGTCTGAACGCCCTGAATTCCTTACGACGGGACGGTCGTACGTCGATGAGCCCCCGCGCCGGTTCCGCCGGCTCCCACACTCTCGCCTTCGTCGAGAGTCCGGTACAGCTCCTGAACGTCCTGGAATGGGCGCACGCACATGCCCACAACGGTGCGGCGCCCGGCGCGGGGCTCACCCTCGTCGTCCTGTCTCCCAACGACCCGATGACCCGCGGCCAGCTCCGCCGGATGGCGGAACTGGCCCGCGATGAGGGCCACGCGGTGCGCTGGGAGGAGGCGCGCGGCGGCACCACGGCCCCCTTCCACACCATCGGGGGACTGACCCCGCTGCTCCGCCGGGCCCGGCGGATCGTCATGGGGGACCCGTTCTCCCGCTATGTGCAGCTGCTGCTGACCATCACCAAGGCGCAGGACCTGGTCGTGGTCGACGACGGCACGGCGACGATGGAGTTCGTCGCCCAACTCGCCCGCGGTGAACGCCTGGTGCGCTGGCACCGGCGCGGTGGCCGCCCCGGCCCGCGGGACGTGCTCTTCGCTCCCGTGTCCGCCGCTGCCCGCCGCCGGCTGACGCCCAGTGACCGCCGTACGGTCGAGGTCTTCTCCTCGATGCCGATCGAATCGGCACCGGACGGCGTCCGGATCACCGCCAACGACTTCTCCTGGACCCGGGCCCGGTTCGGCCCGCCGCGCATCACCAAGAGCGCGGACATGGTCGGCACCTCGCTCGTCGAGACGGGCGTGGTCGATCCGGGACGCTATCTGGAGGCGGTCCGCGCGCTCGCCAGGACGCACGGCGCGACCCGCTACTTCGCGCACCGCCGCGAGAGCGCCGACAAGCTGCACCGGCTGGCCGCCGAGACGGGTCTGGAAATCGTCCGTCCCGACCTGCCGCTCGAACTGATCGCCCGGCGCGGCCCCATCGGCCGCACGATCCTGAGCTTCCCGTCGACGGTCGTGCACACGCTGCCGCTCGCCCTGGTCGGCACCGATGTGCGCGTCGCGGTCTGCGACATCGACCCGAGCTGGCTGACCGAGAACGCCTCGCCCCGCGCCCAGGGCTTCCTCTCGGGCGTCACGGGTACGGCCCGGGACGTCCACCGTCTCTCGGCGGTCTCCACCGTCTGAAACAGGCCACATCGTCTCGACGTTCAGAGCCCGGCGCACCGCGCCGGGCTCTGCTCGTTCACCCGCCCAATGATCTACGCGCATCATCCGGGCCCTCTGCGCGCATCCTCCACGATGAGCGCACCGAACGGTCGTGCGCTGTTCACCAGTTCTCCAGGATGTGCGCGTTGGACCGACACGATCCGGCCATTGAATCGCAGCGCGCGGTACCGACTGTCGGCCGCGCGGGGATTCCGTTTCCGGAATGGGGGGACAAGCACGTGGCGTCCGCGCAAGAGGAGTCCGACAGACCGGAGTCCGGAAGATCCGAGTCCGGAGAATCGGCATCCGGCGTGCCGGAGACCGAGATATCGGAGTCCGACAGACCGGAGTCCGACAGACCGGAGTCCGACAGACCGGAGCCGGGCAGGGCGGAGCCCGTCAGGGCGGGGACCGAGGGGCCGGGGACCGGCAAGGCCGTCTCCGGCCTGCCTGAGACCCGGGAGCTCACTCCCCGGCGGCTCAACGCGGCCCGCGGCCTGGGTGACCGCGTCTTCCGGTACCAGCTCACGGCCACCGGCATCGCCGTCCTCGCCGTCATGGCGGGAGTCGGCCTCTTCCTCCTCCTGAGGGCCGGTCAGGCGCTGCGCGCCCGCGGCTTCGCGTTCCTCACCACGCCCGAATGGCAGCCGGACGTCCACAAGTTCGGCATCGCGGCCGTCATGACCGGCACGATACTGATCGCCCTGGTAGCGGTGACGATCTCGGTGCCGCTCGCCGTCGGAACCGCCCTGTTCATCACCGACGTGGCTCCGCCCAAACTGCGCCGCACCCTCGTGTCGATGGTCGACCTGATGGCGGCCGTCCCCTCGGTGGTGTACGGGCTGTGGGGGCTGTTCTTCTTCCAGCAGCACGTGATCGGCCTGTCGCGCTGGCTGTCCACCTGGTTCGACTGGATCCCCCTGTTCACGGTGGACGGCGCCCAGCCGGGCGAGCCGCTGGCCACCGAGAGCGTGTACACGGCCTCCACCTTCATCGCCGGGCTCGTCGTCGCCCTGATGGTCGCGCCGATCCAGTGCTCGGTGATGCGCGAGGTCTTCTCGCAGGCTCCGGCCGGTGAGCGCGAGGGCGCCTACGCGCTCGGCGCGACCCGCTGGGGCATGATCCGCAGCGTCGTCCTGCCGTACGGCAAGGGCGGCATCATCGGCGGCACGATGCTGGGGCTCGGCCGGGCCCTCGGCGAGACCATCGCGGTCTACATGATCATCTCGCCCGTCTTCTCCATCCAGCTGCACATCCTGCAGACAGGTTCGAACTCCGTCTCCTCGCTGATCGCTCTGCACTACGGAGACGCCTCCGAGTTCGGCATGTCGGCGCTGATGGCGGCGGGCCTGGCGCTGTTCCTGCTCACCCTGGCGGTCAACTTCACCGCCTCCTCCGTGGTGGCCCGCAGCCGCTCCGGCGCGCAGAGCGAGGCATGAGATGACCGTCATCGAAGAAACGTCCCTGTCCGGCGTGCGCGACGCTGAGCCCGCGCCGGCGCCCGTGCCTGTACCCGCGCCCGCGGATGTCGCGGTGGAGCACGCGCCGCAGCCCCTCCGGCCGCGCCGCATCGGCGGTGTCAGTCGCACCGGGGTGCTGTCCCTGTGCGGCGCCGCCGCCTCCGGACTCTGCGTCACCGTCCTGCTCTTCGGTCAACTCGCCCCGTTCTCTGGCGCGTTGGGCTTCACGATCACCGCCTACCTCGTCTTCCTGGCGATCTACGCGGTGCTGACCGGGCTCGACGAGGACGGCCAGGCCGTCCGCGACCGGGTGATGACGGTCGTCCTGTGGACGGCGGCCACGCTGCTGTTCTCCGGCCTCTTCATGGTCGTCGGCTTCACGGGCTGGCGCGGCCGGGAGGCGCTGCCGCACGGCAACTTCTTCACCCAGGACATGCAGGCGGCGGGCCCGCTCGACCCGCTCACCCACGGCGGCATCGCCCACGCGATGCTCGGCACGCTCACCATGATCGCCATCGCGCTCGCGATCACCGTGCCGCTGGGCCTCGCCTGCGCCGTCTATCTGAACCAGATCCAGGGCCGACTCTCCCGGTTCGTCCGGACGATCGTCGAGGCGATGACCGCGCTGCCCTCGATCGTCGCCGGTCTGATGGTGTACGCCACCTGGATCCTCGGCCTCGGTATGCAGAAGTCGGGCCTCGCGGCCGGCTTCGCGATCAGCGTGATGATGCTGCCGATCGTGATCCGGGCCTCCGACGTGGTGCTGCGGCTGGTGCCGGGCAACCTCACCGAGGCGGCCGAGGCGCTCGGCGCGCCGCGCTGGCGCACGGTGTGGCACGTCGTGCTGCCCACCGCCCGCTCCGGCCTCGCCACCGCCGTCATCCTCGGCACCGCGCGCGGGATCGGCGAGACCTCGCCCGTCCTGCTCACCGCCGGCTTCACGGCCGCGCTCAACGCGGACCCGACGAGCGGCCCGATGGTGTCGCTGCCGCTCGCGGTCTTCAACTTCGTCAAGTCGCCCGAGCCCACGATGATCGCCCGCGGCTTCGGCGCCGCCGCCGTCCTGATGGCCCTCGTCCTGGTGCTGTTCGTGATCGCCCGGGTGATCGGCGGGCGCGGTCCCGGCCACCAGACCAAGCGCCAGGCCCGCCGTACCGCACGCGCCTCACGGCAGGACGTACGGCGCTTCGAGGACCTGCACGCGCCCGGACTGTCCTTGTTCGAGAGCCCCGAGGGATCGCACCCCACGGGAACCGCCCTGTCCGCCCCCGCCACCGGAGAGACCGACTGATGCGCAGCCACCTCCACACCGCCCTCGAGCGCCTTCGGGCACTCGGGACGCTCGGCGCGCTGCTCGGCGTGATCGCCGCGCTGCTGGCCGGTCCGCTGGCGGCCCCCGCCGCCGCCGAGAGCTACACGCCGATATCCGGCGCCGGCTCGACCTGGGCCGAGAACGCCGTCGACGAATGGCGGCGCGCCGTCAACCAGTACGGCATGCGGATCAGCTACGCCGGCACCGGCTCCTCCGACGGCCGCCGTCAGTTCCTCAGCGGCACCGTCGACTTCGCCGTCTCCGACATCCCGTTCCAGACCCACCCGACCGACGGCTCGGCCGCCGAACGGCCCGCGTCCGGGTCGTACGCCTACATGCCGATCGTGGCCGGCGGTACGGTGTTCATGTACCACCTGACCGTCAACGGCAAGCGGGTCACCAACCTGCGCCTGTCCGGCGACGTGGTCACCAAGATCTTCACCGGAGTCATCAAGACCTGGGACGACCCGGTCATCAAGGCCGACAACCCGGGGCTCCAGCTCCCGCACCGCACCATCGTCCCCGTCGTACGCTCCGACGGCTCCGGCTCCACCGCCCAGTTCACGATGTGGATGGCCAACCAGCACAAGTCGCTGTGGCAGTCCTACTGCCGCAAGGTCGGCCGTTCCGGAGCCTGCGGGCAGACCTCGTACTACCCGACCGTCTCGGGCATGATCGCCCAGTCCGGCGACCTCGGAGTCGCGGGCTACGTCGCCCAGAACTACGGCGAGGGCGCGATCGGGTACGTCAACTACTCGTACGCCCTGAACGCGCACTATCCGGTCGCCAAGGTCCTCAACCACGCGGGCTACTACACCGAGCCGACCCCGCAGAACGTCGCGGTCTCGCTGCTCAAGGCGCAGATCAACACCGACAAGAGCTCCGCGGACTACCTCACCCAGAAGCTCGACGGGGTCTACAACGACTCCGACCGGCGCAACTACCCGCTGTCCAGCTACTCGTACATGATCCTGCCCCTGAAGGTGCAGGGCACCTTCACCAAGGCCAAGGGCAAGACGCTCGGCGCGTTCTCGTACTACTTCATGTGCCAGGGCCAGCAGCAGGCGCCCTCGCTCGGCTACTCGCCCCTGCCGATCAACCTGGTGAAGGCGGGCTTCGACCAGATCCGCCGCATCCCGGGTGTGCGGGCCCAGAGCATCAACCTCAAGGGCTGCAACAACCCGACCTTCTCCAGCGACGGGCACAACAAGCTCGCCGACACCGCTCCCTACCCGGCCGCCTGCGACAAGAAGGGCGCCCTGCCCTGCACCACCGGCAGCGGTGGCGCCAAGGCGGGCGGCAGCTCCGGCGGTTCGGGCTCCACGGGCGGCACGAGCGGCGGTTCGACCTCGGGCGGCTCCACCGGCGGAGGCGCCAACGGCGGTACCACAGGCGGGAGTTCGGGCGGTGGCGGCACGGCCGCGGGGGGCGGTACCGGCGGCGGCTCGGCACCGGTCGTCGACCCGGACACCGGCCAGACGCTCTCGCCCGGCACCGGCGGCGGCTCGGGGACCGGTTCCTCGGGTGGCAGCGGCAGCGGCGGAGCCGGCGGCGGCACCGGCGCGGTGAACGACACCATCGCGCTCGCGCAGCCGGTCTCCGTGGCCGGCACCCAGGGCTGGACCAGCACCCAGACGCTGATGCTGATCGCGGCCTTCCTGGTCCTCGGGCTCGTCCTGCTGCCCTCCGTGGTGTCCCGGGCGATGGCCGGGCGCGGCACCGGCAAGGACGCCGGAGAGGGGCAGAAGCGATGAGCTTCCGCAGCAGAGGACCCCGTGCCGCGAGACCCGCGGCCACGAGCCCGCGAACGCGCGGGAGAGCGGTGCTCCGCGTACGACGGCTGCTCCTGCGCGTCGTCGCCGGAGCAGCCGTGGGCGCACTCGCCGGCCTCGGCGTGGCCCAGGCGGCCGCCCCCGCGTCCGCGGCGGGCACCGCGGCCACCACCTCCTCGGCCGTCACGGTCTCCGGCCGCGGCGAGTTCAAGGACATGAAGTTCACCGTCGACCAGACCAGCCACCTGACCAGCCAGGCGGTCACGGTCTCCTGGTCCGACGGCACCCCGACCACCTTCGCCGGCACGTCGTTCAACACCGACTTCGTTCAGATCATGCAGTGCTGGGGCGACGACGACGGCACGGTGCCGTCCAATCCGGGCCCCGCGCGCACCCAGTGCCAGTACGGCGCCTCCCCGACCACCGACCGGGGCAGCTGGCCGGGCAACGACTACGACGACACCCGCAAGGTGTTCTACAGCGCCGACCCCACCAACTACGGCCAGGACAACCGGTACGGGGCCGCCAACCCCAACGCCCCGGGCGAGGTGCCCTTCAAGTCCGTCGACGGCACGGTGATCACCTCCGGCACCCAGAACAACGCCTTCTTCAACCGCAACACCACGAACGAGGTCGACTTCGCCCGCACCGGCGCCGACGGCAGCGGCAAGGAGTACTTCGAGGTCCAGACCGCGAACGAGGCCCCGCACCTGGGCTGCGGTCTGCCGGTCACCGTCAATGGCGGTACCAGGCCCCGCTCCTGCTGGCTCGTCATCGTCCCGCAGGGCCACCTCGACCTGGACGGCAAGCCGTACGCCGACCACAGCCAGGTCAACGCCGGCTCCCCGGTCTCCTCCACCAACTGGAAGAACCGCGTCGCGATCCCGCTCGGCTTCAACCCGGTCGGCACCAACTGCGCGCTCGGCGCGAAGGAACGCGCCACCACCGGCAGCGAGCTCGCCGCCGACGCGATGACCAGCTGGCAGGCGGCCCTGTGCCCGACCGGCACGGTGTACGGCTACACCGAGCTGGGCGAGCCGGACACCCGCGCCCGCCTGACGAACGACGGCTCCTCCGGACTCGCCTTCACCACCCGCGCCCTCGGAGCCGACGCGGGGACCACGGCACCCTCCGACCCGACCGTGTACGCGCCCGTCGCGCTCTCCGGAACCGTGATCGGCTTCACCGTCGAACGCAGACCCAGGGCGGGCGCACCGGACTCCGTCCGCAAACTCGCGGGAACCAAGGTCGAGTCCGTCGACCTCACCCCGCGCCTGGTCGCCAAACTGCTCACCGAGTCGTACCGCAACTCGCCCTGGGGAGCCGTGCTCGGCGACTCGGCGGCCACCGGCTACGCCTGGGCGAAGACCAACCCCGCGGGCCTGGCCAGTGACCCCGAATTCATCTCCCTCAACCCCGAGTTCGCGGACCTGTCGGTCTCCGAGACCCCGTCCACCGACACCGACCTGATCACCTCGCTCGGGCACAGCGACTCCGCCCGCGCGCTGTGGCAGTGGATCCTCTCCGACAAGGACGCCCGCGGCTTCCTGGCCGGTGCCGCCGACGGCTGGGGCACCCGGGTCAACCCGTACTACAGCACCAGCGCGGACCTGAACCCGACCGGTATCGCCTTCGATCCCGCGAGCGCCGACGACTACCCCAAGAGCGACCCGTGGTGCGCGATCCCGCCGGGCACCGACGCCACCATCAAGCAGTGCATGACCGACTTCCACCCCTACGTGGAGGACATGCACTCCGGCGCCCTGCACACCCGGCGCGCCGACACCCTCTGGAAGTCCAGCTGGGACGCGCTCGCCAACCCGCCTTCCTTCAAGAGCCCGGGACCCCAGACGGTCGGCTCCCGCTTCGTGATCACGGTCACCGACGCGGCCTCCGCCGCGCGCTACGGCCTCCAGACCGCCCGGCTGCGCAACACAGCCGGCAAGTTCGTGGGCCCCGCCGCGGCGTCCCTGACCGCGGCGGCCGCCGGTGCCACCGGCACCGGAGCCCCCGAGATCACCCCCGCCACGGCCGACGCGGCGGGCGCCTACCCGCTCGCCCAGCTGGTCTACGCGGCCGTCCGCCCGGCCAAGGTCGACGCGGCCGCCCGCAAGGACTACGCGGCCCTGCTGCGGTACGCCGCGGGTGACGGGCAGACCAGCGGCGCCGACCCGGGCCTGCTTCCGGCCGGCTACGCCCCGCTCTCCGCCGCCCTGCGCACCAGGGCGACCACGGCCGCCGACGCCCTCGTCCACTACACCGGACCCAGCTCGACGCCCTCCGGCGGCTCGGGTTCCGCCGGCGGATCGAGCGGCGGCTCCACGAGCGGCGGATCCACGGGCGGCAGCGACTCCCTCGGCTCCGGCGGAGGATCGGGCGGCACGGTCTCCGGCGGCTCCACCGGCGGCGACAGCGGCAGCGGCGGCAACGGCGGCACGCCGAGTGCCGGCGCGAGCACGAGCGCGAAGCCGAGCACCGCACCGTCCTACGACGGCGGCAAGGCCGTACAGACCACCGCGCTGGGCACCACACCCGACGACCCGGCCAACTCCCTGCGGTACGCCGTCCCGGTCGGTGCCGCGCTCGGCGCCTTCGCAGGTATCGGGGCGCCGTTCGCAGGCGGCGGCAGGCTCCGGCTCCCGCTGCGCGTCCCGCTGCCCGGCGGCCGTGGAGTGACCATCCCCGCGTTCACCCTGCCCGAGTGGCTGCGCAAGCTGCTGCCCTCCGGCCGGGGCTGAGTTCGCGGAGCGCGGGCCCGCCCGGGCCCGCGCTCCCCACAGACGGCCGCCCGCCCCGAAAGGCAGTCGGGGCGGACGGCCCGTACCACCCTGCCAGATCCTCCCGACGTCACGTCGCACACCTTCTGGAGACTCTCAATGCGCACGACGCGCCTTTCGGCGGCCATGGTCGCCGCCGCCGTGGTGTCCGGCACGCTGGCTCTGGCGAGCCCGGCGTCCGCCGACCCCACCCCCGCCGGAACCTTCCGCGACCTGGTCGGCGTGGGTTCGGACACCACCCAGGACGTGCTCAACGCCCTCGCCGGCGACACGGTCAACGGCAACGCCTACACGGCCACCGCCGTGAAGGCGGCGAGCGGTGCGGGTGTCGCCTCCTACGACGCGATCGAGCCCGGTACCGGCTCCACCACCTCGAACATCCAGACCCGCACGGGCGGCCCGTCCTTCCTGCGCCCCAACGGCTCCGGCAAGGGCCGCCTCGCCCTCAGCATGTCGCTGACCGGCGACAAGTTCCCCGACAGCTCGGGTGTCGCCATCAAGGGCCAGGTCGACTTCGCCCGCTCCTCCAGCGGCCCGAGCTCCTCCGGAACCGCCTTCACCTACATCCCGTTCGCGCGGGACGCGGTCGGCGTGGCGGTCCGCGGTTCGGCCCTGAACACGCTGACCGTCGACCAGCTGCACGACATCTACTCGGGCTCGCTGACCGAGGTGAACGGCCAGACCGTGCACCCGAAGATCCCGCAGAGCGGCTCCGGCACCCGCAAGTTCTTCCTCGGTGCCATCGGCCTCACCGACGCCACGCTCTCCCCGAACGTCGCGACCGTCCAGGAGAACCAGGCCGACGGCGCCCTCGACGCGGACGGCGCGCTCGTCCCGTTCTCGGTGGGCAGCTGGATCGCCCAGAACAACGGCATCTCCCCGGACTTCAGCACCACCGCGGCCGCCGCCGGCGCCCACCTGGCCGCCGTACAGCTGCCCGGCGACACCGGCGCCACCACCCCGGTCGCCACCGTGAACGGCAAGCTCGCCCCGGTCGGCGCCTACTACGAGAACGCCACCTTCGGCCGCGACGTCTACAACGTCGTCCCGACCCGGGCGATCGACCCGACCGGCATCTTCTTCGACAAGGACCTCTACGACGTCTTCGTCACGAGCGGCACCCACGAGGCGGCCCTCGCCTCCGACGCCGCCGAGGGCGTCATCGCCAAGTTCGGCTTCGTGAACGAGTCCTACAACGGCTCGGTCAACCCGGCCAAGCACGCCAAGCTCGGCGGCCTGGAGGAGTCCGGCGTCGACGCCTCGACGCCGGCCGCGCCGGCCCTGAGCGGCACCCGCGGCGACGCGAGCGTCAAGCTGAACTGGACGGCTCCGTCCGCCACCGGCCTCCCGCTCACCGACTACCGCGTGACCCTGACCGGTTCGGACGGCGCCGTCGTGGCCGTCAAGGACGTTCCGGCCACCACCACGTCGTACACCTTCAGCGGTCTGGCCCTCGGCCACTACGCGGCCACGGTCTCAGCCGCCAACCTCAACGGCAGCGGTGCCGTCGCCTCCTGGACCGGCGACATCAAGTACACGACCACCACCAAGGCGACCGCCGTGACGACCGCGTACGGCAGGACCCCGAAGATCGGCGTCACCGTCACCGACACGCACGGCGTCGTCCCGACCGGCACGGTCACCGTGAAGGAGGGCACCACCACCCTCGGCACGGGCACCCTGGACAGCACCGGCAGGGTCTTCGTCAGCCTGTCCAGCCACCTGAAGGTCGCCAAGCACAGCCTCACGGTGTCCTACGCGGGCAACAGCAAGCTCCTGGCGTCCAGCGGGACCGCCTCGCTGACCGTCTCGAAGGCGACCCCGAGCGTCAGCACCACGGCGCCGACCTCGATCAGCCACCTCTCGCAGGCCAAGGTCACCGTCAAGGTCTCCGCCACCGGCACCACGCCGACCGGCACGGTCCGCATCTACGAGGGCTCGCGCGTCATCGCCACCGGCACCCTGAGCGGCGGCAAGGTGACCATCAAGCTGCCGAAGCTGTCCCGCGGCACCCACACCCTGCACGCCTGGTACGTGGGTTCCAGCACGGTGAACTCGAAGAACGGCGCCACGTTCAAGATCAAGTCCACCTGATCCGAGGTCTGTTGAACCACCCGCTCGCCGGGGGGCGCCCAGCAGGGCGCTCCCCGGCGGGGCCCCCTTCCGCCTTCCGCCCCACCCGTTCCATGAGTTGAGTGAAGGAGACGTGCCGCCGTGACGGTCGCCGTACAGACCACGCTCGCAACGCCCGCGCCGCGGCCGGGTGTTCGGAGCGTCACCGCCGTCCGGCATCTCGCCCGCGGCGGCCTGCTCACCCTCGCGGCCCTGCTGCTCGGCCTCACCGCGCAGCTGCTGTTCCTCAGCGGCTTCCAGGAACGAGCGGCGCAGCACGCCGCGTACGACTCCCTGCGTGCCCAACTGGCCCTGGGCACCGCCCCGGTGGCCCAGACCGACCAGCAGGGCGCGCTGCTCGCCCCCGGCACCCCGGTCGCGCTCATCGACATCCCCGCCCTCCACGTCCACCAGGTGGTCCTCGAGGGCACCGACTCCGGCGTCATGACCGACGGCCCCGGCCACCGCCGGGACACCCCGATGCCGGGGCAGGTCGGCACCAGCGTGCTGATGGGCCGCGCCGCCGCGTACGGCGGTCCCTTCGAGCACCTCGGCGACCTCGCCACCGGCGACACGTTCAGCGTGACCACCGGCCAGGGCAAGGCGAAGTACCGGGTCTTCGGCATCCGGCGCGCCGGTGACCCGGCGCCCGCCCCGCTCGACGCGGGCAAGGGCCGCATGGTCCTCCTCACGGCCACCGGACCGGACTTCATGCCCGGCGGAGTGCTGCGCGTCGACGCCGAGCTGGTCTCCGCCCCCGCGCAGACCCCGGCCGCGGTCATCCGCTCCGGCACGCTTCCCGAGGCCGAACAGCCGCTGGCCCGGCCCGGCGGAATGCCGTGGCCGCTGGTGATGTGGCTCCAGGCGCTGGTGGCCGTGGCGGTCGCCGCGGTGTGGGCCTGGCACCGCTGGGGCCGTCACCAGACCTGGATCGTGTTCGCGCCGGTCGTCGCCGTTCTCGGCCTCCAGGTCGCGACCCGCGCCACCGAACTGCTGCCGAACCTGATGTGACACCACCGACCGTCCCCACCCCCGTGACCCAGCCGAACCTGCCCCGCCCCGTGACACAGCCGAGCCCGCCCGACGCCGCCCCGAGCCCGCCCCGACCGCGTGCCGAGCCCGACCCGACCTCGTATCGACCCCGTACTGAGCTGGCCCCGACCCCGTGCCGACCCCGTACCGGACCCGGCCCCGACCCCGTGCCGAGCCTGCCCCGCCCCGCCCCTGACCGCGCCCCACTCCCGTGACCCAGCCGAGCCCGACCCGATCCCGCCATGAGGTGCCCGACGTGACCGATGCGACCGCCGCGCGTGACAGCGCCGCGACCGAGACCGCCCCGACCGACAGCGTGCCGGCCGCCACCGCCGGGACCGGCCGCGCCCCCGCCGCCACCGCCGTCATCGACCCGGGGACCGCCGTGGACGACACCGTCGCGCTGCCCCCCGTCCCGGGGACCGCCGTGGACGACACCGTCGCGCTGCCCCCCGTCCCGGGGACCGCCGTGGCCGGCGCCGTCGCGCTGCCGCCCGCCCCGTCGGACGTGCCCTTCCCGGCCCGGCCGACGGCCGCCCCCGCGGAGCTCGACGCGCGCGAGGTATCGGCCTGGTTCGGCAGCCACCTGGTGCTGGAGCGCGTCTCCCTCACCATGCCCGCCGGACAGGTCACCGCCCTGATCGGCCCCTCCGGCTGCGGCAAGTCGACCTTCCTGCGCACCCTCAACCGGATGCACGAGCTGATCCCCTCCGCCGCGATGGCCGGCGAGGTGCTCTTCGACGGTGAGGACATCTACGCACCCGAGCGGCGGCTGACCGAGGCCCGGCGCCGGATCGGCATGGTCTTCCAGAAGCCGAACCCGTTCCCGGCGATGTCGATCTACGACAACGTGGTCGCGGGCCTGCGCCTGACCGGCACGCGCACGGGCCGCCGGGAGAAGGACGAGCTGGTCGAGGAGAGCCTGACCCGGGCCGGTCTGTGGAAGGAGGTACGGGACCGACTCCGCCAGCCCGGCGGCGCGCTCTCCGGCGGCCAGCAGCAGCGTCTGTGCATCGCCCGCGCCCTGGCCGTACGTCCCCGGGTGCTGCTGATGGACGAACCGTGCTCGGCGCTCGACCCCACGTCCACCCGCCGGGTCGAGGAGACCATCCACGAACTCGCCGGCGAGGTGACCGTCGTGATCGTCACCCACAACATGCAGCAGGCGGCCCGCGTCTCCCAGCAGTGCGCCTTCTTCCTCGCCGAGCAGGGCACCCCGGGCGGCATCGTCGAGCACGGCCCGACCGGCGACATCTTCGGCACCCCCAAGGACGCCCGCACAGCGGACTACGTCGCGGGCCGCTTCGGCTGACCCCCACCCACCACCAACGCCGACCCCACCCACACCAGCCGTCCGGTGCCGTCCCACCCGCGCCGGCCTGTGGGTGCCGGTCTTTGTGCCCGGCCACCGGCGCCGGGCCCGCCCACGCCGGGCCTGCCCGGGCTGGCCTGTCGGTGCCGGACACCCGGGCACCAGCGCTGGGTCCGTCCGCGCCGACCTGACGGTGCCGGACACCCGAGCCCAGGCACCATCGCGGGGCCAGCCCGCGCCGGACTCGCGGGGCCAGCCCGCGCCGGACTCGCGGGGCCAGCCCGCGCCGGACTCGCGGGGCCAGCCCGCGCCGGCCCACCCGTGCCCGGGCGTCCGCGCCGGGCCTGCCCACGCCGGCCTGTCGGTGTTGGACACCCGTGCCCGGGCGTCCGCGCCGCTCTCTCGGTACCGGACTGTCAGTACCGGCCCGCCCCTGCCCCGCCGCCGGCGCCGGGCCGCCTTGCCCGCTCGCCCGGCCCGGCCCCGCCGAGACTGCCCCTGCGGGGCCCAGGCCCGGTCGGCCCGTGCGGGGCCTGCCAATGCCCGGCCATCCCCACGGGGCCCGTCCGTGCCGCGCCCAAGTTCGCCCCGCTGCCCGCGCCGGGCCCGCGCCGGGATCGCCGCGCCAGGCCCGCCCATGTCCGGTCACCAGGACACGGGACCACCCGTACCCGGCCACCCGGCCGTACCCGCCCGTACCCGGCCACCCGGCCACCCGCGCCAGGCCACCCACGCCGGACCCACCCTCGCGGGCCCGCCTCGCTGGGCCCGGTGGCACAGGGCCCACCCCCGCCCGGCGGCACCGGGCCCCCGCCGCGCCCCGCGTACCCCACGATTCACGGAACGTGACGCGGCTGTCGCGTGGCGGTGACGGTTTCGGAATCCGGTTGCGGTGTTGTGAGACTGTGGAGGCCGGATACGGGAATGCGCTCGGGTAAGCCGGGCGTTCCCTCGTGCACATCGGCGGGCGACCCCCGCCGATTCGGATCACAGCCGGTCACCGGGGCCCGTTCAAGATCCAAACGCCCGAAGAGCCGGGCGAGTTTACCCATCCTCGTCGCCGACCATGCGCCGCGCGGTCAGATTTTCTTCCCCTAACGGGCTGAACTTTTGTTGATCGTGGGTTAGTTGGCCGCCCGATCGTCCTACCCTTCAAAGGGTGAACCAACTGATGTCCCGAGAGTCCGAGGCCGATCTCCCCGGGGAGCCGCTGCTCCCCGGCGCGCTGCCCGAGGCACTGCGCGCCGAACTCGTGGCGTTCCGTCGCGACTTGCACATGCACCCGGAGCTCGGCAACCAGGAGTTCCGCACCACCGCGGCGATCAAGGCGCGCCTGGAGCAGGCGGGCCTGAAGCCGCGCATCCTCGCCATCGGGACCGGCCTCATCTGTGACATCGGGGACGCCGACGACGTACGCCCCATGCTGGCGCTGCGCGCCGACATCGACGCGCTGCCCATCCCGGACACGAAGAGTGACTGCGCGTACCGCTCGACCGTGCCCGACCGCGCCCACGCATGCGGCCACGACGTCCATACGACGGTCGTGCTCGGCGCCGGTCTCGTCCTCGCGGACCTGCACGCACAGGGGCTGCTGCCCCGGCGCGTCCGGCTGATCTTCCAGCCCGCGGAGGAGGTGCTGCCCGGCGGCGCCCCGGACGCGATCGAGTCGGGCGTGCTCGAAGGAGTCGGGCGGATCGTCGGTGTGCACTGCGACCCGAGGGTGGACGCGGGGCGCATCGGACTGCGGCACGGCGCCATCACCTCGGCGTGCGACCGGCTGGAGGTATCCCTCGACGGCGCGGGCGGCCACACCGCGCGCCCCCACCTCACCACCGACCTCGTCACCGCCGCCGCGCGGGTCGTGACCGACGTTCCGGCGCTCGTCGCCCGGCGCGTGGACGCCCGCAGCGGGCTCGCGGTGACCTGGGGGCGCATCGAGTCGGGTCACGCCTGCAATGTGATCCCGCAGCACGCCGAGCTGTCCGGGACGATCCGGTGCCTGGACCTCGACGCCTGGCGGGCCGCGCCCGACCTCGTCCACGCGGCCATCGACGAGATCGCGAACCTCTACCGCGCCAAGTCCGAGATCAACTACATCCGGGGCGTCCCGCCGGTGGTCAACGACCCCGCCGTCACCGACCTGCTCCGCGACGCGATGACCGCCCGGCGCGGCGCACACTCCGTCGAGGACACCGAGCAGAGCCTCGGCGGCGAGGACTTCTCCTGGTACCTGGAGCACGTGCCCGGCGCGATGGCCCGGCTCGGTGTGCGCCCGCCGGGCGACCGCACCACCCGCGATCTGCACCGGGGCGACTTCGACGCGGACGAGCACGCGATCACGGTAGGCGTCGAGATGTTCACCGCCGCGGCCCTCCTGGACGAGCAGGACTGACGCCTCCTGGACCAGGACCCGCCCAGGGCGGTCCGGCGGACACGGGCGCGGCCGGTGACTCCGGTCGCGCCCTCAGACCCCCCGCAGTAGCGTGGTCCCAGTCATCGTCACCAGTCACTCTGTGGAGCAGGAACCACCCGCTCCGTCACACGGGCTCCGTTTCCCGGACATACCGCGTGACGGTCGTGGAGGGTGCTGCATCCCCAAACGCGCCTTTCGGTCCGGTGGTTCACAAGGACGTAACCGGCCATCGGCACGAATGGATAACGGCCAGGCGGAACCCCGTTCCCTGGACGGTCTACGCGCGTTAATGTGCGCCGAACTCAGCACCCACTGCGGGGCTTTGGAGAATGGGGAGCTTCAGATGCGTCGGATAGCCAGCCTGACCCGCGTCGCGGTGGGGGTCGCGTCGCTCGCACTCGCCGCCACGGCGTGCGGCGGCACCAGCAGCGACAACAACAGCAGCAGCAGCAGCTCGAGCGGTGGCGCCAAGGGCCTCGCCATCGCGTACGACGTCGGCGGCAAGGGCGACCAGTCCTTCAACGACGCCGCGTTCGCCGGTCTGGAGAAGGCGAAGAAGGAGTTCGGCTACCAGACGGCCGACATCGAGCCCACCGACAACGAGACGGACGCTGACAAGCAGCAGCGTCTGGAGTCGCTGGCCAAGCAGGGCTACAACCCGGTCATCGGCATCGGCTTCGCCTACGGCCCCGCGCTGGAGAAGGCCGCCGCGAAGTTCCCGAAGACCAGCTTCGGCATCGTGGACTCGGTCGTGCCGGGCAAGAACGTGGCCTCCCTGGTCTTCGCCGAGCAGGAGTCCTCCTACCTCGCCGGTGTCGCGGCCGCCAAGGCCACCAAGAGCAACACGGTCGGCTTCATCGGCGGTGTGGACGTTCCGCTGATCCACAAGTTCGAGGCCGGCTACACGCAGGGCGTCAAGGACACCAAGCCCGGCGTGAAGGTCCTCTCGCAGTACCTGACGCAGACCGCGGCGGAGGGCGGCTTCTCCAGCCCCGACAAGGGCAAGGCCGCCGCCGAGGGCCAGATCGAGAAGGGCGCCGACGTCCTCTACGCCGCGGCCGGTCTGTCCGGCCAGGGTGTCATCGAGGCCGCCGCCAAGGCGAACGTGTGGGCGATCGGCGTCGACTCCGACCAGTACAAGCAGCAGGCGCTGGCCCAGTACAAGGACCACATCCTGACCTCCGCGCTCAAGGACGTCGGCGGCGCGGTCTACACGCTGTCCAAGTCGGTCCACGACGGCAAGCCGCTGACCGGTACCCAGACCTTCGACCTCAAGGTCAACGGTGTCGGTCTCGCCGACAGCAACCCGAAGATGGGTGAGATCGCCGGTCTCACCGACGCCGTGGCCAAGGCCAAGGCGGCCATCGTCGACGGCAGCATCAAGGTCAAGACCAGCTAGTCGCCGCGAGCGGCGGGTGATCGCGGCGGGCCGGCCCCGCCACCTCCCCGCCGTACGGGCGAACGCGGTCGAAGCACAGCGGAACGGGCGGGCACCCCAGGTGCCCGCCCGTTCCGCTGTCCGTTTCCGGTTTCACCCACCGCCACATTCCCTTTGCGATCGGCAAGTCCCCGACCCGCGGGCAAGTGGCGTCGGGCACAGCCGGATAACAAGGTGGACAGAAGGGGTTTTCTAGTTGGTCTACGCGCGTTAATCTGCGGCGAAGCCAGCGCCGAAGCTGAACCGTCAGGCGCTGAACGACAGGAGCACAACTAATGCGCCGGGTTACCCGCATCGCGCTCGCAGGTACTGCGACCGCCTCTCTCGCCCTCGCTCTGTCCGCCTGTGGCGGCACCTCGACCTCCGGCTCGTCCTCGACGGACTCCAAGGGTCACAAGGGCCTCGCCATCGCGTACGACGTCGGCGGCAAGGGCGACCAGTCCTTCAACGACGCCGCGTTCGAGGGTCTGAAGAAGGCGAAGAGCGAGTTCAAGTACGACACCGCCGACGTCGAGCCCACCGACGGCGAGACGGACGCGGACAAGACGCAGCGCCTGATCTCGCTGGCCAAGCAGGGCTACAACCCGGTCATCGGTATCGGTTACTCCTACGGCCCGGCCGTCAAGGCCGCCGCGGCGAAGCTCCCGAACACCACCTTCGGCATCGTCGACGACTCCACCGTCACGGCGAAGAACGTCGCGGACCTGGTCTTCTCCGAGCAGGAGGCCTCCTACCTCGCCGGCGTCACCGCCGCCCTGTCCACCAAGACCGACACCGTCGGCTTCGTGGGCGGCGTGGACGTTCCGCTGATCCACAAGTTCGAGGCGGGCTTCGAGCAGGGTGTCAAGGACACCAAGCCCGGCGTCAAGGTCCTCTCGCAGTACCTGACGCAGACCGCCCAGGAGGGTGGCTTCGCCAGCCCCGACAAGGGCAAGACGGCCGCCGAGGGCCAGATCGAGAAGAAGGCCGACGTCGTCTACGCCGCGGCCGGTCTGTCCGGTCAGGGTGTCATCGAGGCCGCCTCCGCCAAGAAGGTCCTGGCGATCGGTGTCGACTCCGACCAGTACCTGCAGCAGGCGCTGGCCCAGTACAAGGACTCGATCCTGACCTCCGCCACGAAGGACGTCGCCAAGGCGGTGTACAACCTGGCGAAGTCGGTCGAGGACGGCAAGCCCGAGAGCGGTATCGTTCGGGGCGATCTGAAGTCCGGTGAGGTCGGCCTGGCCGATTCCAACCCGGCCTTCAAGAGCAACACCGCGATCCAGGACGCCGTCAAGGCCGCCCAGGAGAAGATCATCAGCGGTGCGATCAAGGTCAAGACCAGCTGACGAGCAGTACCTCAGGAGCAGCCAATGCGGTCCCGGGGAAGTTCGGGTGCGTCTCTGTGCCGTCCGGCACGGGGAGGCGCCTGTTCTGCCCCGGAGTCGCTTGGTAACCGCGGGGTTACGTCCGCTCAACGGGATACGAGGAGTCTTGCTCCCCGTATCCCGTTCTCGCGGCGCGTGGCCCCTTTCGTTGCCGTAGGGGCGCTACGCGCGTAGACGACCCCCTTTCCCTCAGGAGAGTGCGCCATCAACGCGTCAAGCAGCCCTCCGGCCGGCGCGGTCAACGGTCAGGCGACCGCTGTCGAACTCGCCGGGATCACCAAGCGATTCCCTGGCGTCGTGGCCAACCACGACATCCACCTCAGCGTCCGCAAGGGCACCGTGCACGCCCTCGTCGGCGAGAACGGCGCCGGCAAGTCGACGCTGATGAAGATTCTCTACGGCATGCAGAAGCCGGACGAGGGCACCATCACCGTCGACGGCGAGCAGGTCACCTTCTCGTCGCCGGCGGACGCGATCTCCCGCGGCATCGGCATGGTCCACCAGCACTTCATGCTGGCCGACAACCTCACCGTCCTGGAGAACGTCGCCCTCGGCAGCGAGAAGCTGTACGGGATCGGCGCCAAGGCCCGCCGCAAGATCGTGGAGCTCTCCGAGCGCTACGGCCTGGGCGTCCGCCCCGACGTCCTGGTCGAGGAGCTCGGCGTCGCCGACCGGCAGCGCGTGGAGATCCTCAAGGTCCTCTACCGCGGCGCCCGCATCCTGATCCTGGACGAGCCCACCGCCGTCCTGGTGCCGCAGGAGGTCGAGGCTCTCTTCGACAACCTGCGCGAACTCAAGGCCGAGGGCCTGTCGGTCATCTTCATCTCGCACAAGCTGGGCGAGGTCCTCTCGGTCGCCGACGACATCACGGTCATCCGGCGCGGTACGACGGTCGGCACCGCCGTGCCGTCCGAGACGACCCCGCGTCAGCTCGCCGAGCTGATGGTCGGCAGCGAACTGCCGACGCCGGAGACGTCCGAGTCGACGGTCACCGACCAGGCCGTGATCGAGGTCGAGGACCTGACCGTCTTCGCCAAGGGCTCGGTGTCGATGGGCAAGGGCTCGGCGGCCCTGCTCATGGACGAGGTGGAGCGCGGTGCCGTGCGGCTCGTGCTCGACCATGTCTCCTTCACCATCCACGCCGGCGAGGTGATGGGTATCGCCGGTGTCGAGGGCAACGGCCAGACCGAACTCATCGACGCGCTGATCGGCCTCAAGGGCGCCGACTCCGGTGTCATCCGCTTCGCGGGCGACGACATCACCGGCCTGTCCACGCGCAAGCGCCGCGAGAACGGCATCGGCTACATCCCCGAGGACCGCCACCGCCACGGCCTCCTCCTGGAAGCCCCCCTCTGGGAGAACCGCATCCTCGGCCATGTCACCGAGAAGCCCAACGCCAAGGGTTTCTGGATCGACATCAAGGGCGCCCAGCAGGACACCCGCCGCATCGTCGAGGAGTACGACGTGCGCACCCCCGGCATCGACGTCACCGCGGCCTCCCTGTCCGGCGGCAACCAGCAGAAGCTGATCGTCGGCCGCGAGATGAGCCACAAGCCGAAGTTCCTGATCGCCGCCCACCCCACCCGCGGTGTGGACGTCGGCGCGCAGGCGCAGATCTGGGACCAGATCCGCGAGGCGCGCCGCGAAGGACTCGCCGTCCTGCTGATCTCCGCGGACCTGGACGAGCTGATCGGCCTGTCCGACACGCTCCGGGTGATCTACAACGGCAAGCTGGTCGCGGACGCCGACCCGGCCACCATCACCCCGGAGGAACTCGGCTCGGCCATGACCGGCGCCACCTCCGGACATCTGGAGAACGAGGAGCTCGCCGAACAGGCCGAGCTCGAAGAGCCCACCGAGACCCCGGCAGACGCCCCGGAAGACGAGGCCCGCTGATGAAGAAGTTCGACAAGGAGCGCCTGCTCCTCGGGGTGGCCGGACCGGTCATCGCGCTCGTCGTCGCCGTGGCGCTGACCTCGATCGTGCTGCTCGCCTCGGGCAAGAGCCCGATCGAGCCGTACACGATCATGTTCCAGCAGGCGACGTACTCCGACATCCAGGTCCTGATCATCAACCAGGCCTCGCTGTACTACATCGCGGCGCTGGCGGTGGCCATCGGCTTCCGGATGAACCTGTTCAACATCGGTGTGGACGGCCAGTACCAGCTGGCCGCCATGATGGCCGCGATCGTCGGCGCGCACGTCGCGCTGCCGGCCGCGCTCCAGGTCCCGCTGCTGATGGTGACCGCCATCTGCACCGGCGCGTTCTGGGCCGGCATCGCCGGTGTCCTCAAGGTCACCCGCGGGGTCAGCGAGGTCGTCGCGACGATCATGCTCAACGCGATCGCGACCTCCGTCATCGCCTATCTGTGGCTGCCCGACGTCTTCGGCGTCAAGCTCGGCAACAACAACACCACCGGCGAGATGCACAAGTCCGGCTGGATCCCCGGCTTCAACATGGGCGACGCGGGCGAGATCTACGGCCTGATCATCCTCGCCGTGGTCCTCGGCATCGGCTACTGGATCGTCCTCAACCGCACCCGCTTCGGCTTCGACCTGCGCGCCTCCGGCGCCTCCGAGTCCGCCGCCGCGGCCAGCGGTGTCGACCCCAAGCGCATGGTGCTCACCGCGATGCTGCTCTCCGGCGGCATCGCCGGTCTCGCGGGTCTGCCGATCCTGCTCGGCGACACCCACACGTACAGCCTGAACTTCCCGGTCGGCATCGGCTTCCTCGGCATCGGTATCGCGCTGCTGGGCCGCAACAGCCCCGTCGGCATCGCGTTCGCGTCCCTGCTGTGGGCCTGGCTCGACAAGGCCTCGCCCGAGCTCGACTTCCACGGGTACGACAAGGAAATCGCGGTCATCATGCAGGGCCTGATCGTGATCGCGGTCGTGGTCTCGTACGAGGCCGTCCGCGAGTGGGGTCTGCGCCGCCAGCAGCGCCGCGTCGGCGCGGAAATCGCCGCGGGCAACGTCCTCGGCGCCACCGACAACACCCAGAAGGAGGTGGCTGGCCAGTGACCACCGCAACCGACGTCAACCAGCCCACGCTGCAGCCCGCGGCCCCCGGCGGCCGCCGGATGTCGCTTCCCGTCCTCCTGCTGGTGATCGCGGGCGGCCTGGCGCTGACCTCGATCGTCCGCATCATCACCGGCGCCGACGGCATCACCAACGTCAGCCAGATGTCGACCGCGCTCCAGCTCGCCGTCCCGATCGGCCTGGCCGGTCTCGGCGGTCTGTGGGCCGAGCGCTCGGGCGTCGTCAACATCGGCCTCGAAGGCATGATGATCCTCGGCACCTGGTTCGGCGCCTGGGCCGGCTACCAGTGGGGCCCGTGGACCGGCGTCCTGGTCGGCGTCATCGGCGGCGCCGTCGGCGGTCTGCTGCACGCCATCATCACGGTCACCTTCAACGTCAACCACATCGTCTCCGGTGTGGCCATCAACATCCTGGCGCTCGGTGTCACGCGCTACCTCTCCCCGCTCGCCTTCGTGGGCGTCCCGGGCGGCTCGGCCAAGCAGTCCCCGCCGGTCGAGTCGCTCGGCCAGTTCACCGTGCCGGGGCTCTCCGACTGGCTCACCACCCTGAACTCCAAGGGCTGGTTCTTCGTCTCGGACATCGCGGGTCTGCTCGGCGGCCTGGTCACCAACGTCTCCTGGCTGACCCTGATCGCCATCGCGCTGATCCCCGCGACCTGGTGGATCCTTTGGCGCACCTCGTTCGGTCTGCGTCTGCGGTCCTGCGGTGAGAACCCGATCGCGTCCGAGTCGCTCGGCGTGAACGTCTACAAGTACAAGTACATCGCCGTGATCGTCTCCGGCGGTCTGGCCGGCCTCGGCGGTGTCTTCCTCTCCATCGTCGCCAACCCCTTCTACCTGGAGGGCCAGACCGCCGGCCGAGGCTACATCGGTCTCGCGGCGATGATCTTCGGCAACTGGATGCCCGGCGGTCTCGCCCTGGGCGCGGTCCTGTTCGGCTACACCGACAGCCTCAACCTGCGCGGCGGCTCGGAGAACGTCCACGCCCTGCTGCTGCTCGGCGCCATCCTGCTCGCCATCGGCGCGATCTGGCTCGTGGTCAAGAAGAAGTACGTGTCCGCCGTCATCACCCTGGTCGTCGGCGTCCTCGTATTCCTCTGGTACGCCACGACCAACGAGGTGCCCAGCCAGATCGTCTCCGCCACGCCGTACGTCATCACCCTGCTCGTCCTCTCGCTGTCGGCCCAGCGCCTGCGCATGCCGAAGGCGGACGGCCTGCCGTACCGGAAGGGACAGGGCAAGTGACAGCCGCCGGCGCGGAGTCCGCGGACGTCGACTGGAAGGAGCTGCGGGAGGTGGCCCGCACGGCGATGTCCCGCGCGTACGCCCCCTACTCGGACTATCCGGTCGGCGCCGCCGCCCGCGTCGACGACGGCCGGATCATCTCCGGCTGCAACGTCGAGAACGCCTCCTACGGCCTCAGCCTGTGCGCCGAGTGCGGTCTCGTCTCCGAGCTGCACACCACCGGCGGCGGCCGGCTGACGCACTTCACGTGCGTCGACGGGCGGGGCGAGATCCTCGTCCCGTGCGGACGCTGCCGGCAGCTGCTGTTCGAGTTCGGCGGGGGCGAACTGATCCTGGAGACGCCGGACGGGCTCGTGCCCCTCTCCGAGATGCTGCCGCAGGCCTTCGGGCCGAGCCATCTCACCAAGTAATGCCCCGCGGCCCCTCCTGATCGACCGATCCCAGGGAGGGGCCGCTCATCTTTTCGGAAGGAACGCCATGGCCATGGACGCCGTCTCCGTCATCCGCACCAAGCGGGACCGTGCCGAACTCAGCGATGCGCAGATCGACTGGGTCATCGACGCGTACACCCGCGGCGAGGTCGCCGACTACCAGATGGCCGCCCTCAACATGGCGATCCTGCTCAACGGCATGAACCGCCGTGAGATCGCCCGCTGGACGGCCGCGATGATCGCCTCGGGCGAGCGCATGGAGTTCTCGTCCCTGTCCCGCCCGACCGCCGACAAGCACTCCACCGGCGGCGTGGGCGACAAGATCACCCTCCCGCTGGCCCCGCTGGTCGCCGCCTGCGGTGCCGCGGTGCCGCAGCTGTCCGGGCGCGGCCTCGGCCACACCGGCGGCACCCTGGACAAGCTGGAGTCGATCCCGGGCTGGCGCGCGCTGCTGTCCAACGAGGAGATGCTGCACGTCCTCGACACCACGGGCGCGGTCATCTGCGCGGCCGGGGACGGCCTCGCCCCGGCCGACAAGAAGCTCTACGCGCTCCGCGACGTCACCGGCACGGTCGAGGCGATCCCGCTCATCGCCTCCTCCATCATGTCCAAGAAGATCGCCGAGGGCACGGGCTCGCTGGTCCTGGACGTGAAGGTCGGCTCGGGCGCCTTCATGAAGACCATCGAGGACGCCCGCGAGCTGGCCTCCACGATGGTGGGCCTCGGCACGGACCACGGTGTGAAGACGGTCGCGCTCCTGACCGACATGTCGACGCCGCTCGGCCTGACCGCGGGCAACGCGCTGGAAGTCCGCGAGTCGGTCGAGGTCCTCGCCGGCGGCGGCCCCGCCGACGTCGTGGAGCTCACGATCGCCCTGGCGCGCGAGATGCTCGACGCGGCCGGAGTGAAGGACGCCGACCCGGCGAAGGCGCTCGCCGACGGCTCCGCGATGGACGTGTGGCGCCGCATGATCGCCGCGCAGGGCGGCGACCCGGACGCCGAGCTGCCCACCGCGCGCGAGACGCACGTCGTCACCGCCCCGGCCTCCGGTGTGCTGACCCGTCTCGACGCGTACGACATCGGGATCGCCGCCTGGCGCCTCGGTGCCGGACGCGCCCGCAAGGAGGACCCGGTGCAGGCCGGCGCGGGTGTCGAGCTGCACGCCAAGCCGGGCGACACGGTCACGGCGGGCCAGCCCCTCATGACCCTCCACACGGACACCCCGGACCGCTTCGACTACGCGCTCCAGGGCGTCGAGGGCTCGTACGACATCGCGCCGGCGGGCACCGACTTCAAGGCCACGCCGATCGTGCTGGACGGGATCGCCTGATCGTCACGTCCATGACGGGGACCGGCGCGCTCGCGCCGGTCCCCGTTGGCGTCTCACCCGAGCACGGCCGCGATCACCACGAGCACCGGCACGGCCAGGATCGTCGAGAGCAGGATCGACTCGCGGGCCAGGGACTCGCCGACCCGGTAGCGCGAGGCGTACGTGAACAGGTTCTGCGCGGCGGGCAGCGCCGAGGTGACCACCACGTCGAGCAGCGGCGCGCCGCCGAGGCCGAACACGCCGACGGCCAGTGCCCAGGCGGCCAGCGGCTGGCCCACCGCCTTCAGCGCGACGGACAGCAGCACCGGACCCCGGTCCGCGCCGCGGCCGGGCAGACTGCTGCCGCACAGCGAGATCCCGAACGCCAGCAGCACCGCGGGCACCGACATACCGCCGATCAGCCGGAGCGGATCCAGGATCGGGCCCGGCACGGTCAGACCGGTCGCCGACACCGCGACCCCGCTCAGCGAACCGACCGCGATCGGATTGCGCAGCGGTGTGATCAGCCGCTGCCACAGCGGACCCTTCTCGCCCGCCCCGGACAGGTCGAGGACGGTCAGGGCGATCGGCGTGACCATGATCTGCTGGAACAGCAGCACCGGCGCCACCAGCGAGGCATCGCCCAGCACGTACACGGCGATCGGGATGCCGAGGTTGCCGGAGTTGACGTAACTGGAGCAGAGGGCGCCGATCGTCGTCCTGCCCAGGCCCCAGCGGCGTACGGCCCCCACCGCGACGAACACCCCGGCCGCCGCGGCCGTGCTCATCGCCGTGACCAGCAGCCGGCTGGAGAAGATGACCGACAGGTCGGCCTGCGCGAGCGTCGTGAACAGCAGCGCGGGCGAGGCCACATGGAAGGCGAGCTTCGTCAGTACCTCCCGCCCGTTGTCCCCGAGGTAGCCGCGCCGTCCGATGACGTACCCGACGCCGATGACGACCGCGATGACCGCGAAGCCCGTCAACACCCCTTGCACGGCGCCCCCTTGGCGGGGAGAAGGCCGTCGGGTATCGCGGGCGGAACCGATTCATGGGGCATGCATCCAACTCAACGGGCAGGAGCCGACGCGGGTCAATGTGATCTTCCGCGCCGCCCGCGATGAGTTCCGTACCGCCGGACGGTCTACTGACTGTGGATTCCGCGACACCAGCCGTACTCGTGCTGCCAGGACTCGTCACCCGGGACGAGGTGCCCAGGCTCTGTGACGCTGTCCGAGCGCACCTCGGGGTGACCGGCGGCGGGGTCGTGGTCTGCGATGTCGCGGGCCTCGGGCCGCCCGGCCTCGCCGCCGTCGACGCGCTGGCGCGCATGGAGCTGGCGGCCCGCCGGGCCGGAGGCCGGATACGCCTGCGCAACGCGGACCCCGCGCTGCGCGCCCTACTCGATCTGGTCGGCCTCCGCTTCGAGATCTTGGACAGCTCCGGGTCCACCGTCTCTCCGGGCCCTGTGAGCCTCGGCCCCCTCGGGCCCGTCGAGGTGGAGGGGAAGTCCGAAGAGCGGGAACCAGCGGGCCGTGTCCAGGAAGCAGTGGAACCCGGTGATGCGGCCCTTTGAGATCTCCAGCGCCTGCACCGCCCAGGGCGTGTAACCGCCCGCTTCCTCGTCCGGCTTGTAATGCGCGAAGCCCGGCAGGCCGTTGACCTCGACCGGGATCAGACGCGAGCCGGCACAGGCCGCGCCCAGCGTCGTCATGAACCCGGTGATGTCCTCGGTGCCGCGCAGCCACAGGTCGAACGGCGGCATCGTCATGATCGCGTCCTCGTGGAGGAGCGCCGTCAGAGCCGTCATGTCGTACCCCTCGAACGCCGCCACATAGCGCTCCAGGAGCTTCTGCTGCTCCTCGTCGAGCGGGTCTGAGGTGGCGGCGTCCGCGCCCGCCCCGTCGTTCTCGGCGAGGGTGGCGCGGGCCCGCTGGAGCGCGCTGTTGACCGACGCGACCGTGGTGCCGAGCAGCTCGGCGACCTCGCTCGCCTTCCACGCGAGGACCTCGCGCAGGATGAGGACCGCGCGCTGCTTGGGCGGCAGGTGCTGGAGAGCCGCCATGAAGGCGAGGCGCACCGACTCCTTGGCGACCGCCGCCTCCGCCGGATCACCGGCCGCCGGCAGCACGCGGGCGTCCGGCACCGGCTCCAGCCAGGTGTTGTCCGGGCGCGGGGTGAGCGCCGCCTGGGCGAGCGGTGAGGGAGCCGTGAGATCCATCGGACGAGCCCTTCGGTTGCCCGCGTTGAGCATGTCCAGGCATACATTCGTCGCGATCCGGTACAGCCAGGACCGCATCGAGGAGCGGCCCTCGAACTTGTCGTAGCTGCGCCAGGCCCGGACCATCGTGTCCTGCACCGCGTCCTCGGCCTCGAAGGACGAGCCGAGCATCCGGTAGCAGTACCCGGTCAGCTCGACCCGGTGCTTCTCCAGCCGGACGTCCAGGTCCGCGGTCGTCGCCGTACCTTCGCTCATGGCCCACCCACCCCTGTGGCTGTTTCCGTGCAGCGCGTCATTGCGCCGGCACTTCGGAAGCTACCGCAGCCCACTGACAATGGCGTGCGGAGCTGGGAAAGCAGCAGGTCACAGAGGGTGTGCCGGAGAGTGTTCCGGGCCGCTCAGCGGGCCGGTGCCGGCACCGGCCCGCGGCGGGAGGCGGTGCGGGCCGCGTGGGAGCCGAACGCGGTGATGGAGACGACGCCCAGCACCGCGAACAGCCCCATGGCCACCGTGCCCGCCCAGCCCCCCGCGTGGAAGGCGACCGCGCCGAGCGTGCTGCCGGCGCTGGAGCCGATGTAGTACGCGGACTGGTAGAGGGCCGACGCCTGCGCCCGCCCCTTCTTCGCGGTGTGGCTCACCGAAGACGACGCCACCGCGTGGCCCGCGAAGAAGCCCGCCGTGATCAGGACCAGGCCGAGCAGGACCAGCGCCACGGAGTCGCCGAGGGAGAGGAGCAGACCGGCGGTCGTGGTGCCGCCCGCCAGGTAGAGGGAGCCGCGGCGCCCGAGGCGGCCGGCCAGACGGCCCGCCGTCGACGCCGACACCGTGCCGACCAGATAGACCAGGAAGATCGAGCCGACGATGCCCTGCGGGAGCGAGAAGGGCGCCTCGCTGAGGCGGTAGCCGATGACCGTGTAGACCCCGCCGAACACCATCATGAACAGCGCGCCGATCGCGTACAGCCGGCACAGCAGCGGGTTCGCGAGATGGTCGCGCACCGTGCGGGCCAGCACCCGGGGCCGCAGCGAACCCCGCGCGAAGTGCCGCGGCGCCGGAAGCAGCAGCCGGAAGGCCACCGCGCAGACCACGGCGATCAGCCCGATCGTGCCGACAGCCACCCGCCAGCCCCACTCCTGAGCGACCCAGCCGGTGATGACCCGTCCGCTCATCCCGCCCACGCTGTTGCCCGCGACGAACAGACCGATCGCGGTGATCAGCGCCTTGGGGCGGACCTCCTCCGCCAGATACGCCGTCGCCGACGCAGGGAGCCCCGCGAGCGCCGCGCCCTGCACCGCCCGCAGCGCCACCAGCGCGCCGATCGACGGCGCGAAGGGGACCAGGAGACCGACGGTGACCGCCACCGCCAGGGACGCCGTCATCAACGTACGCCGTCCGAAACGCTCCGACAGCGCGCTCATCGGGAGGACGAACAGTGCCAGCCCGCCCGTCGCGGCCGACACCGTCCAGCTCGCCTCGCTCGCACTCACCCCGAAGTCCGCGGAGACCAGCGGGAGCAGGGCCTGCGTCGAGTAGAGGAGCGCGAAGGTCGCGACGCCCGCGAGGAAGAGCGCGAAGCTCATCCGGCGGTAGCCGGGCCCGCCGGGGGCCATACGGGAGTCGTCGACGGTGACGGTGACGGGGACCGAGGAGATGGCGGAGTCGGCGGCAGGGACGGAGGCGGCGGCGCCCACGATGGTGGACGCCCCGGTACTGGCGGAAGGCATGCCTCGAACGTAGGGACCCGTCGTTCATCCGTCCAATGCATGGAATCGCCATAATCGTTCCCATGGCGCATCAGCAGAGGTCAGAGGCTCACCTGTCACCGTTCAGTGACACAGAAGACAGTGCGTACTTTTCGAGACTGCTCGCCCCGCGCCTCGCCTACTTCGCCGGTGTCGCCCGCACCGAGCACGTCACCCGGGCCGCGGAGCAGATGCGGGTACCGCAGTCGACGCTGTCCAGGGCCATGGTCCGGCTCGAACAGGACCTGGGCGTCGACCTGTTCGCGCGGCGCGGCCGGACGGTGTCGCTGACCCCCGCGGGCCGCACCTTCCTCTCCTCCGTGGAGCGCGCCCTCGCCGAGATCGAGCGCGCCGCCGACGAGGTGCGCGCGGACGCCGACCCGGCCACCGGCAAGGTCGCGTTCGGCTTTCTGCACACGATGGGATCGGAGACGGTGCCGGGGCTGATCCGCGCGTTTCGCGCCGACCACCCGCGCGTCCGCTTCAGCCTCGTGCAGAACTACGGGGAGGCGATGCTGGAGCGGCTGCGCTCGGGCGAGCTGGACCTGTGTCTCACCTCGCCGGTGCCGGACGCGCCCGATCTGGTCGGCCGCCGGCTCGACGAGCAGAAGCTCCGCCTGGTCGTGCCCGCCGACCACCGCCTCGCCGCCCGCAGGCGCGTCCGCCTCGCCGAGGCGGCCGACGAGACCTTCGTGACCCTGGAACCCGGCTACGGGATGCGCCGTATCACCGACGACCTCTGCCAGGAGGCGGGGTTCCGGCCGCGTATCGCCTTCGAGGGGGAGGAGGCGGAGACGCTCCGGGGACTCGTCGCCGCCGGACTCGGGGTCGCCCTGCTGCCGCCACCGGCCGTCGCGCGCCCGGGAGTTGTCGAACTCACGGTCACCGCCCCGCGCGCCGTGCGCGAGATCGGCGTCGCCTGGCTGGACGGCCACCCGGACACCCCGCCGGTGGCCGCCTTCAAAAAGTTCCTGTTGTCCCGCCGCGGCCACCTGCTGCCCGACTGAGCCGTCGGGCGGCCCTCCTCGGGCCCGCCGCCGCGCCTTGCCCGGGTGGCTGCCGCCCGCCGCCCACCCCGTCCGCTGCCTGCCCCGCCCCGTTCGCCGCCTGCCTTGCCGCGCCGCCCCGTCCGCCTGCCGCGGCCCGTCCGTTGGCCTGCCGCGGCCCGTCGGCTGACCCGGCGGAATCGCCACCCGTCTGGGAGTCCGCCGCACGGTGGATCTACCGCCGCAACGACTGCCCGAAGCCCGCCGCCAGCGGCATCCGAAGGCCCAGTGGCGGTGGCGCCGCGAAGGCGTCCTCGACCGGACGGGAGAAGGCGTGTCCGAACAGCGTCCCCAGTACGAAGTCCTCCGCGAGGGCGAGGACTTCGTGCCGGTGCTGGTGCAGCGCGTGCCCGTCCGAGTGGACCTCGAAGCGGCAGATGCCGCGGTTGGCCTTCTTCGCGCGCGCCGCGAGCCGGAAGGACAACTCCGGGTCGGTGCGCTCGTCGTTGGTGCCGTGCACGATCAGCACGCGCCGGCCGGCCAGCTGTTTCACCGGTTCGGGTGGCGCGGCGACATCGTCCTCGGGCAGCCAGGGCGCCAGCGCCAGCACGGAGTTGACGGCCGAGTGCCCGCCCGCGCGCAGCGCCGCCCGGCCGCCCATGTCGATGCCGGCCAGACACACGGGGACATCGCCGTAGCGGCGGACGACCTCGTCCGCGGCCCAGGACGCGTCGGCCGCGAGATGGGCCTCGCTGCCGTTCCAGCCGCGGACCCGGTAGTGCACCACGTGGGTGACCAGGCCTTCCGCCCGTCCGGCCCGGGTCAGCCGGCGCCCCAACGCGCGTACGGAGGCGGTCGCCATCATGGGGGAGGGTCTTCGGGCCGAGGTCTCCTCGCCGCCCGGCAGCAGCAGAACAACTCCGCTGACCGCCGTCGGCTCAGGGCCGAGCGCCCTCCCCAGCCGGGCCCTGCGAACCGGCGTCGCTTGCTGTGCCATGACAGAACAGTGTCAGAAGCAAGGGTGTACGCCACCCGTCCGCACGGTCACCGTTACGTATCGACGGATTCGTACAACAGGAGATCTACGCGCGTAGGGGCTAGAGTGCGAAAATGACGAGCCAGATCCGGAACACCCCGAGCTCGGAGCAGATCCGCCGGGCGCCCAAGGTCCTGCTGCACGATCACCTCGACGGGGGACTGCGCCCCGGCACGATCGTCGAACTCGCCCGGGAAACGGGCTACTCCAACCTCCCCGAGACCGATCCCGGCAAGCTCGGGCTCTGGTTCCGCGAGGCCGCCGACTCCGGTTCGCTGGAGCGGTACCTGGAGACCTTCGCCCACACCTGCGCCGTCATGCAGACCCGCGAGGCGCTGGTGAGGGTCGCCGCCGAGTGCGCCGAGGACCTCGCCGAGGACGGCGTCGTCTACGCCGAGGTGCGGTACGCGCCCGAGCAGCACCTGGAGGGCGGGCTCAGCCTCGAAGAGGTCGTCGAGGCGGTCAACGAGGGCTTCCGGGAAGGGGAACGGCTGGCCCGCGAGAACGGCCACCGCATCCGGGTCGGCGCCCTGCTGACCGCGATGCGGCACGCGGCCCGCGCCCTGGAGATCGCCGAACTCGCGAACCGCTACCGCGACTTGGGTGTCGTCGGCTTCGACATCGCGGGCGCCGAGGCAGGCTTCCCGCCCACCCGGCACCTCGACGCCTTCGAGTACCTGAAGCGCGAGAACAACCACTTCACGATCCACGCCGGTGAGGCGTTCGGTCTGCCGTCCATCTGGCAGGCTCTCCAGTGGTGCGGCGCCGACCGGCTCGGGCACGGCGTCCGCATCATCGACGACATCCAGGTGCGCGAGGACGGCTCGGTGCAGCTCGGGCGGCTCGCGTCGTACGTCCGCGACAAGCGCATCCCGCTGGAGCTGTGCCCCAGTTCCAATCTCCAGACCGGCGCCGCCGACTCGTACGCGGCCCACCCCATCGGGCTGCTGCGCCGCCTGCATTTCCGCGCCACGGTCAATACCGATAATCGCCTCATGTCGGGTACGAGCATGAGCCAGGAATTCGAGCACCTTGTCGAAGCGTTCGGTTATTCGCTCGACGACATGCAGTGGTTCTCGGTCAATGCTATGAAGTCAGCATTCATTCCTTTCGATGAACGACTGGCCATGATCAATGACGTGATCAAGCCCGGATATGCAGAACTGAAGTCCGAATGGCTGTTCCAGCAGACAGTCTCCACCAGCGGTTCTGTAGCAGATCAGGCCTGATCGGGGCGGGCGGAAATTGGCCGGGTCTTCACCTCTTCTCCATGACTCGGCCGCTTTTCGATGTTTGCGGAGGGCGGGTTTGCGTGTTTACGGTTTTGGACCGCTCACATCCCCGTCTCACCCATCCCAAGGACGCACTCACGATGAAGCAGTCTGCTGCCAAGACCCTCGGTGTCGCCGCTCTCGGCGCCGCTTTCGCCGCTGTCGGCGCGGGAGCCGCGAACGCCGCCCCGGCCGTGCCGGACGCCTCCTCGGCCCTGGACACCGTCACCAGGACGCTGCCCGCCGAGAACGTCGCCTCGGCGCTGCCCGGTGCCGGTCAGGCACTCGCCCAGGGCCAGAGCGCCCTCGGCACGGGCCTGGCCGCCGCGAAGCCCGCCGCCGGGCGTCTGCTCGCCGACGGACCGGCCGCGCCCGTGGCCGGACTGCTCGGGGGACTGCCGCTGCAGGGGCTGCCCACGCACGGTCTGCCGGTGAACGGGATTCCGCTGGGCTGACGTTCTCCTTCGGACGAAGGTCCCCTGCCTGTCCGAGCTCGGGTCCCTTCGGCCGTACGGAACGAACGCCGGCGGTACGCCTGCCCGCTGCACGCACTCCGCCTGTACGAACGCCGGTGGGGCGCACCCTACGAGGGTGCGCCCCACCGGCTCGCCGTGGGTCCGCAGGGTGCCCACACGGGTCACCAGGCGGTGCGGGAGGCCTTGTCCTCGGAGGGGAAGAGGATCCACAGCGCTATGTAGAGCAGGAACTGCGGGCCGGGGAGCAGGCAGGACAGGACGAAGATGACACGCATCGTCGTCGCGGAGGTGCCGAAGCGCCGTGCCAGCGCAGCACAGACTCCGCCGATCATGCGGCCGTTCGTGGGGCGGGCAAGGGCGGTCATGGTGGCTCCTTCGCGAACCGTCGTCGAGTGCCGGCGGACCGGCTTCGTCGTCCTCATCGATGTCTTCACCGATGTCTTCAACGCTACGGGGACGAAGCGGGCGAAGCCTCGCTCTACGGAGCGATCCCGACCCTGGGAATCGTCGGGGTCCGACCCTGAGCGGGCTCCTCCCGAAGGACGGCCGCGCGGCGCCGGGTCTCCGCCCGGCGACGGAACCGGGCCCGGGCGGCGGGCACGATCGCGAGGTGCGCGAGGGCCACGCCGACGGTGTTCAGCATGATCGAGTCGATGTCCACGACCTGGCCGGGGACACCGGTCTGGAGCAGCTCTATGCCCAGCGACAGCAGCGCGCCGGCGGCGGTCGTCCGCAGGAGGGAGCCGAGGGGGGAGACGGCGAGCCTGCCCCCCGCCATCGGGAGCAGGACGCCCAGCGGGGCGAGCAGGCCGAGGCCCGCGGCGATCCGGCGGGCCGCCACCTCGGGGCCCAGTGCGAGGTCGCCTCTGATACCCGCGAAGGGCCGCAGGTTGGCGGCGCTCACCCAGGGGACGTCCAGCGGGCGCAGCGTGATCCAGGCGACGAGCGCCAGGTGTGCGACAAGGAGGACACCTCCTGCCACACGGACGCGGGTGACGGCGCTGCCGCCGTCTGAACCTTGACGCTGCACGCCCCCCAAGACGCGGGGTCCGGCACGATCGGTTCCGTGGCGGGGGTTTTCGCCCCCGTCACGTCACGAGCCCTGGACCGCCGTCGACGCCGGGGACTCGTCGCCCGGGGCGGCACGGACCTCTGGGGTGCACTCGTAACTGCGCAGGGGAGCGGGGGCGGGACCGCCCAGGACGACGCTGCCGTCGTCCCGCGCGGCGGCCGAGTCCGAGAAGGTGCAGACGATCTGGGCGAGGGCCGTCGAGGTGAGGTCCTCAGGCGAGGTGCTCAGCCGGAGTGTGTCCTCCGGGTCACCGTCGTGGGGCCCGCTGACCGTCATGCCCCCACGCACGTCCGTCGTGTACCCGGCCTGCTCCTCGGGCGTCGACGGTGCCTCCGCGAGTTCGTCCAGCAATGCCTGGGCCACCAGGACCCGGCGCGCCGCCTCCGCCGTGCCGTCCGGGATGCGCACCGACCGGTCGACGGTCACCAGCTGCGCCGAGCAGAGCAGGAAGACCTGGACCGGTACCCCGTGCGCGGACTGGCTGGAGATGTCGGCGCCGGAGAGGGCGCAGGGCACTCGCGAGGGAGCCGGACCGAAGTCGGTCGGCACCTGCGTGGAACGGATACCGCACCCCGTGACCAGCGCGGCGAGCAACGGAAGGGCCAGCCAGGGCCGCACCCTCCGCAGCCGCGAGCGTCTGGACCGGCGTCCGGGTCCCGCGGAGTCCGTCACCCGGGGGCGCGCGGCCCGCGGAGAACCGACGGCCCGAGGGCGGCTGGTCCCCGGCGAACCGGCGGCCTCCTGGCGGATGGCCTGCGGGGAGCCGGTGACCTGCGTGGAGTGGGGTGCCGAGGGGCGGCTGGTCCCCGGGGTGTCGGCGGCTTGCGCGTGGATGGCCTCCGTGGAGCCAGTGGTGTGCGTGGAGGTGGCCTGTGCGGAGTGGGGTGCCGACGGGCGGTTGGTCCCCGGGGTGTCGGCGGCCTGCGCGCGGGTGGCCTCCGTGGAGCCGGTGCCCTGCGGGCGGGCGGTTTTCGGGAGGGCGGTGGCGCGCGTCGGGGCTGTCTGCGGGGAGCCGGTGGCCCGCGACGGGCGGGTGGGCCGTGAGTCGGTGGAGCGTGCGGTGGTCATCCGGCGGTGCCTTCCGTGCCGTTCCCGTGCGCGGAGCCGTCACGGCCCTGCGGGTCGTCGGCGAGCAGCTCCGACGCGTCCTGGGGCAGGCGCAGCGTGAAGACCGCCCCGCCCTTGGGCGCGTTCGCCGCGATGATCTCGCCACCGTGGATGTGAGCGTTCTCCAGGGCGATGGAGAGGCCGAGGCCGCTGCCCTCGGAACGCGGGCGGGACGCGCTGGCCTTGTAGAAACGGTCGAAGACATGCGGCAGGACGTCCTCGGGGATACCGGGGCCGTGGTCCTGCACCTCGATGACCAGTTCCTCGCCCTCCAGCCGCACCGACACCCGCACCGGCGAACCGCCGTGCTTGAGCGCGTTGCCGATCAGGTTCGCGAGGATCACGTCGAGACGCCGCGGGTCGAGCCGGGCCGTCATGCCGCGCTCGGCGTCCAGGTCGACGGCGTCCAGCCAGGCGCGCGCGTCGATGCACGCGGTGATCTGGTCGGCGATGTCCACGTCGTCGAGGATGAGCCGGGCGGTGCCCGCGTCGAAGCGGGTCACCTCCATCAGGTTCTCGACGAGGTCGCCAAGACGCCGGGTCTCGCTGACGACCAGCCGTACGGCCGGCTCGATCATCGGGTCGACGCTGCCGGTCTCCGCGTCCAGTTCCTCTTCGAGGATCTCGGTGACGGCGGTGATCGCGGTGAGCGGCGTACGGAGTTCGTGGGACATGTCGGCGACGAAGCGGCGGGACGCCTCGTCCCGCGCGCTCATGTCCGCGACCCGCTTCTCCAGGGCCTCCGCAGTCCGGTTGAACGTCCGTGACAGATCGGCGAGTTCGTCCGTGCCGGAGACCCGCAGCCGGGTGTCCAGCTTGCCCTCGCCGAGCCGGCGGGCCGCGGTGCCCAGTCGGTGGACCGGCTTGAGGACCGTGGTCGCGGCGGCCTGGGCGAGCAGCGCCGAGCCGATCAGCGCAAGCCCCGTCGCGATCCCCAGTGACCAGGCGAGGGAGTTGAGATCCTTGGCCTCCGGCTCCAGGGACTTGAGCATGTAACCGGTCGTGCTGCCGTCGATCACCCGCGCGCCGCCCACGAGATACGGCTTGTCGTGTTCGGTGATCCGCTGCCAGTACAGGTGGTACGCGGACTTGTTGGTCGAGGACAGCGGCTGCTGCTTGTTCACCGCCTTCTGGAGGGACTTGGGTACGTCCTCCAGCGTGAAGGTGTCCAGCTCGGAGTTGCCGGTGATCGTCCTGCCGCCCGCGTCCTCGGCGGTCAGCAGCACACTGAAGCGCTGGCTGCTGTTCGCCATCTGCCCGGCCGTGCGCTGGAGTTCGTCCTGCGCGGGGTGCACCGGCAGCATGCTCGCGTGGTTGCGCATCTCCTGCTGGAAGTCGCGCAGCACCGCGTCCTGGGTGCGCGTCAGCACGGCCTCGCGGTTGAGCCAGTACGCGATGCCCGAAGCGGACACGGCGGCGGTGAGTGCGACGAGTCCGAACACCACGACCAGGCGCAGCCGCAGGCTGGTGAAGCGCAGACCGGACAGCAACGCCTTGCGCGCCGCGGCCCAGCCGCGGAGCTTGTCCTGCGGTTTGGTCACTGAGGGTTGTCCAGCCGATAGCCGACGCCGCGCACGGTACGGATCAGGGTGGGCGAGGACGGGACGTCCTCCACCTTGGCGCGCAGCCGCTGCACACAGGCGTCGACCAGGCGCGAGTCGCCCAGGTAGTCGTGCTCCCACACCAGACGCAGCAACTGCTGGCGGGACAGGGCCTGTCCGGGCCGGCGGCTCAGCTCCAGGAGCAACCGCAGCTCGGTGGGCGTCAGTTGCAGATCCTCGCCGTTCTTGGTGACCGTCATCGCGGCACGGTCGATGACCAGCGAGCCGAACGCCGCCGAGTCGTTCGCCTCCCGCTCGCCGCGGCGCAGCACGGCACGGATCCGGGCGTCGAGCACCCGGCCTTGCACCGGCTTGACGACATAGTCGTCGGCGCCGGACTCCAGTCCGACCACGACGTCGATGTCGTCGCTGCGCGCGGTCAGCAGAATGATGGGCAGCTGGTCGGTGCGCCGGATGCGCCGGCACACCTCGAATCCGTCGATGCCGGGCAGCATCACATCCAGCACGATCAGGTCCGGCCGCTGCTCGCGCAACAGCTTCAGACCGTCCTCGCCGGTGGCAGCGGTGGCCACACGGTGTCCCTGGCGCGTCAAAGAGAGCTCCAGGGCCGTACGGATGGCGTCGTCGTCCTCGATCAGCAACAGGGAAGGCACGGACGTCATTCTGGCCCATGTCATGCTCGGGTATCGACCGTTGGAGCGCTCCCACTCGTCTCTCGCGCACAACGAAGGCCCTCGCGGGCGACGGCCGGGGCCCAAGTGGTCATCTGGGTAGTCGTACCGCTCTTCTCTGTGATCGCGCTGTGCCGCGCCTGGGAACGGCCCCTGTGACAGGTCTGTGACAGTCGGCGGACACGGCCATGAAGTGGGCCCGGCAAGCTTTTCGACACAAGGCAGGACGCACGACGGAACGAACCGAAGAACCGGGACTCCACGACGGGGGGCGCGAGATGAACACGCTGCACAGCACCAACACTGGCGCAGTTGTCACGCGGCTCCATGACGTCAACCGGGCCACGGAGAAGTCCGGCGCCGTGATCGGGCGGGGGTGCGATCGCGGCGCCGGGCGTCAGCACACCACGTACATGACGGTGGTTGACGCCTTCACGGGGGACAACACGGCGGCGACAGCCGCTGTGAGCACGGCCGGGGGGAAGGCTCACGGGGGAGCCGTGTACGGGGAGGTCACGGGGGAGCGTCACTCCGAGGCGGGGGTAGGGGATGCCGAAGCGGCGTTCACCGCCTACGTCCAGGAGCGCCGCGCCTCCCTGTACGCAACCGCCTACCACCTGACCGGCGACCGCTTCGAGGCCGAGGACCTGCTGCAGAGCGCGCTGTTCTCGACGTACCGGGCGTGGGACCGGATCAGTGACAAGGCCGCGGTCGGGGGCTACCTCCGCCGCACCATGACCAATCTGCACATCAGCGCGTGGCGCCGCCGCAAGCTGAACGAGTACCCGACCGAGGAACTGCCGGAGACGCCCGGTGACACGGACGCGATGCGCGGCACCGAGCTGCGCGCGGTCCTGTGGCAGGCGCTGGCCCGGCTGCCCGAACTCCAGCGCACGATGCTGGTCCTCCGTTATTACGAGGGCCGCACCGACCCGGAGATCGCGGAGATCCTCGACATCAGTGTCGGCACGGTGAAGTCCAGCATCTGGCGGTCGCTCCGCCGGATGCGCGAGGACGAGGTCCTCAGCTTCGGCCGTGACGAGGAGGAGTCCTTCGGGGAGCTTGTCGCCTGAAGGTCTGGGGGGAGCGGTAACGAGTAACAGGTAGGACGGGGGAGCCGGCTCCGGGGGGAGCCGGTGACGGGGGAGTCGGTTCCGGGGGGAGCCGGTGACGGGGGAGTCGGTTCCGGGGGGAGCCGACGCACAACGGGGTCACGGGGGAACGGGTCACGGGAGTCAACCGTGTCACGGGGGACCACGGGGGAAACGGAAGAAGGTCCAGGCGGACGGGGGTTCGCCTGGACCTCTTTTCGTTGCCCGGGAGCCCACGGGCGCGGCCCCACCCGGGAGCAGGGTCCGTGGACTCGTCCACCGGGCTGTGCCCGCTCGGCGCGGGGCTTTTGCTACGCGGCTGTCGTGCGGTCGGACGCCCGTCGTCCGGTCGCGGCGGCCGTCAGCCGGCCGAGTGCCTCGTCCCGGTCGCAGGGGTGGGCGCCCAGAGCCGCCTGGCGGGCCACGATGGAGCGCTCGGCCCGCATCAGCCGCCAGCCGCGGCGCAGCAGGAAGGGCACCGACTTGCGGCCCTCCTTCAGATCCCGCACGAAGCGCCGCCGGAACGTGGTGACCGCGCCCCGGGACAGGCACAGCGCGTCGGCGAGCACGCCGAGTTCACGGCAGCGCTCGACGATCTCGGCGGCGAAGATCCCCTCCGCGATGAACAGCGGTGTCGGCTCCATGCTCAGGGCCTCGGTCCCGGTGCGGGCGCTCAGCGAGATGTCGTAGACGGGGATGGTCGTACGTCCCGTACGGCACAGTTCCTCGATCGCGGCGACGGCGGTGTCCGCGTCCCAGGACAGCGGGTGGTCCCAGTCGATGTCCTCGCTGCCCTCGACCTGGGGCAGCGTGGGGTCCGTGCCCTCCTTGTAGAAGTCGTCGAGGCGGAGCACGGGAAGCCCGGAGTCGGCGGCGAGAAGGGACTTCCCGGAGCCGGAGGGGCCGCAGAGCAGCACCACGCGGGCGGGTATCGGGGGAGGGGAACCCAATGGTCTGTACCTTCTGTGACGGGTCCGGCGGCGCCGCACGTCGGCGCGGCTCCCGGCCATTATCCCCGGCTCCGGCGCCCGGGCCGACTGGCGCTGATATGTCTGTTGACCCGCAGGGGCGAATCCGTCGCCAGGACCGCCCCGCCCGCGACCCCCGTCAACTACTCTGCGTGTCGCTCCACTTGCTCTCAGCTCCCGCCCTCCGCTATGTCAAAGAGGAAAACCTGATGGCGCGACACGCAGCCCAGCAGAACACCCTGGCCCGTACGACCGCGCGGATCGCCGTGGCGGTCGGCGTGGCCGCTGCCGGTGCGGCCGCGGCCTCCCCGGCCTTCGCGGACACGGCCCCCGTCGTGGACGCCCTGCGCACCCGGCCCGCCTCGCTCGGCAACGTCGACCCGCAGGCAGGCCTCCAGGCCCTGACCGGCACCGTGGGGTATGTCACGGGCCCGGTCGCGGCCCTCAAGCCCAACCCGCTGGCCGGCACCGGCGTGGACCCGCTCGACAACGGCGTGGGCACCCAGCTCGCCGACTTCAAACCGCTGACATCGCAGGCCCTTACGGGGCCGGTTGCGGAGGCGGAGTCGATCGGCGGCATTCCGGTGCTGGGGCAGGTGACCGGACTCCTGCATTGAACTGCGGACACGAGAGAGCCGCGCTCCCCCTGGACGGAGGGGAAGCGCGGCTCTCGTGTGCGCGGGGCCCCGGGGACACGGATCGGGGCCCCGACATCTCGGCGCGTCAGCGCGCCGCGGGGCGGGCGGGTACGGCTCAGTAGGACGAGCCCGAGGCGCCCAGGGAGCCCGTCGGGTGCCAGACCGTCTTGGTCTCCAGGAAGGCCGTGAGGCGCTCGGTACCGGGAGTCCGCGCGTAATCCACAGGCTGTGGACGAAGAACGCGCTTCAGGTTGTCGGCCGCCGCGATCTCCAGCTCCTTCGCCAGGACCTCGTCCGCGCCGGCCAGGTCGATCGCGTTGACGTCCTGGTGCGCGGCCAGCGGGGCCGCGATCTCCGCGGTCCGTCCCGACAGGATGTTGACCACGCCGCCCGGCACGTCGGAGGTGGCCAGCACCTCGCCCAGCGACAGGGCCGGGAGCGGGGACTTCTCACTGGCGATCACGATCACCGTGTTGCCGGTGGCGATCACCGGGGCGATCACCGAGACCAGGCCCAGGAACGACGACTCCTGCGGAGCGAGCACGGTGACGACACCGGTCGGCTCCGGGGAGGACAGGTTGAAGTACGGGCCCGCGACCGGGTTGCCGCCGCCCACGACCTGGGCGATCTTGTCGGTCCAGCCCGCGTACCAGACCCAGCGGTCGATCGCCGCGTCGACGACGGCCGCCGCCTTCGCCTTCGACAGGCCCTCCGCGTCGGCCACTTCGCGGACGAACTGCTCCTTGCGGCCCTCCAGCATCTCGGCGACGCGGTACAGGACCTGGCCGCGGTTGTACGCCGTGGCGCCGGACCAGCCGCCGAACGCCTTGCGCGCGGCGACGACCGCGTCACGGGCGTCCTTGCGGCTCGACTGCGGAGCGTTCGCCAGCCACTTGCCCTTTGAGTCGGTCACCTCGTACACCCGGCCGCTCTCGGAACGCGGGAACTTGCCGCCCACGTACAGCTTGTAGGTCTTGAAGACGCTCAGACGCTGCTGCTCGGACTTCTCGGCTGCACTCATTTATCGCTCGCCCTCCTGGCTCGACGGGGCGAGGTACGCCTCCAGGCCGTGACGACCGCCCTCGCGGCCGAAGCCCGACTCCTTGTACCCGCCGAACGGCGAGGTCGGGTCGAACTTGTTGAACGTGTTGGACCAGATGACACCCGCGCGGAGCTTGCTCGCGACGGCGAGGATGCGGGAGCCCTTCTCGGTCCAGATACCCGCGGAGAGGCCGTACGGGGAGTTGTTGGCCTTCGCGACCGCCTCGTCCGGGGTGCGGAACGTGAGGACGGACAGCACCGGACCGAAGATCTCGTCACGGGCGATGGTGTGCGCCTGCGTGACGTTCGTGAAGAGCGTCGGGGCGAACCAGTAGCCGGAGGACGGGAGTTCACAGGCCGGGGACCAGCGCTCGGCACCCTCGGCCTCGCCCTGGTCGACGAGCGTGGTGATGCGGGAGAGCTGCTCGGCGGAGTTGATCGCGCCGATGTCCGTGTTCTTGTCGAGCGGGTCGCCGAGGCGCAGGGTCGACAGACGGCGCTTGAGCGAGTCGAGCAGCTCGTCGTGGATCGACTCCTGGACCAGCAGACGCGAGCCCGCGCAGCAGACCTGGCCCTGGTTGAAGAAGATGCCGCTGACGATGCCCTCGACGGCCTGGTCGATCGGGGCGTCGTCGAAGACGATGTTCGCGCCCTTGCCGCCCAGTTCGAGCGTGACCTTCTTGTGCGAGCCCGCGATCTGCCGGGCGATCGACTTGCCGACGGCGGTGGAGCCGGTGAAGGCCACCTTGTCCACATCCGGGTGCTCGACGAGGGCCGCGCCCGCGTCGCCGTACCCGGGAAGGATGTTGACGACGCCCCTGGGCAGGCCCGCCTGGCGGCAGATGTCCGCGAAGAACAGCGCCGACAGCGGCGTGGTCTCGGCGGGCTTCAGGACGACCGTGTTGCCGGTCGCGAGGGCCGGGGCGATCTTCCACGCCAGCATCAGCAGCGGGAAGTTCCACGGGATGACCTGGCCCGCGACGCCCAGCGGGCGCGGGTTCGCGCCGAAGCCCGCGTGGTCCAGCTTGTCGGCCCAGCCCGCGTAGTAGAAGAAGTGCGCGGCGACCAGGGGGAGATCAGCGTCCCGGGTCTCCTTGATCGGCTTGCCGTTGTCCAGCGTCTCCAGGACGGCCAGCTCGCGGCTGCGCTCCTGGATGATCCGCGCGATGCGGAACAGGTACTTGGCGCGCTCGGAGCCCGGCAGCGCGGACCACTTCGCGAAGGCCTTGCGGGCGGCCTTCACCGCGCGGTCGACGTCCGCCTCGCCCGCCTGGGCGATCTCGGAGAGGACCTCTTCGGTGGAGGGGGAGACGGTCTTGAAGACCTTGCCGTCGGCGGCCTCGGTGAACTCACCGTCGATGAACAGGCCGTAGGAGGGCGCGATGTCGACGACGGAGCGGGACTCGGGCGCCGGTGCGTATTCGAATGCGGAAGCCATGATGGATCAGTCCACCGTCACATAGTCGGGGCCGGAGTAGCGGCCGGTGGCCAGCTTCTGACGCTGCATCAGCAGGTCGTTCAGGAGCGAGGACGCGCCGAAGCGGAACCAGTGGTTGTCCAGCCAGTCCTCGCCCGCCGTCTCGTTCACCACGACCAGGAACTTGATGGCGTCCTTGGTGGTGCGGATGCCGCCGGCCGGCTTCACGCCGACCTGCACCCCGGTCTGGGCACGGAAGTCGCGGACGGCCTCCAGCATCAGCAGCGTGTTCGAGGGCGTCGCGTTCACGGCCACCTTGCCGGTGGAGGTCTTGATGAAGTCGGCCCCGGCCAGCATGCCGAGCCAGCTCGCCCGCCGGATGTTGTCGTAGGTCGACAGCTCGCCGGTCTCGAAGATGACCTTCAGGCGGGCGGCACCCGAGGCCTCCTTCACGGCGACGATCTCGTCGTACACCTTCATGTACTTGCCCGCGAGGAACGCCCCGCGGTCGATGACCATGTCGATCTCGTCGGCGCCCGCGGCGACCGCGTCGCGCACGTCGGCCAGCTTCACGCCGAGGGCGGCGCGGCCCGCGGGGAAGGCGGTCGCGACGGAGGCGACCTTCACCCCGGAACCGGCGACGGCCTCCTTCGCGACGGCCACCATGTCGGGATAGACACAGACCGCCGCCGTGCTGGGCGCCGTGCGGTCGGTCGGGTCCGGGAGCACCGCCTTGGCGCCGAGCGCCCGGACCTTGCCCGGGGTGTCCGCGCCTTCCAGCGTCGTCAGGTCGACCATCGAGATGGCGAGGTCGATGGCGTACGCCTTCGCGGTGGTCTTGATGGAACGGGTGCCGAGCGAGGCGGCGCGCGCCTCCAGGCCGACCGCGTCGACGCCGGGCAGCCCGTGAAGGAAGCGGCGCAGCGTGCTGTCGGACGTGGCGACGTCGCCGAGCGCGTGGGTGGGGGCACCACCCTGCTCGAGCGGAGTCGAGAGCTTGGGGGAAGGTGCAGAGGTGGGCATGGTCACCAGACGAGCATATCTACGCGCGTAGCGGCTGTACAGCCCCGGGTATGACCAAGGGATTTTTTGCCCGCCGGGGTCCGCGCCCGGGTGGCGGGGCGACCGTGCTCACGTGGGGGAACGGGTGGGGGGCTGTGGGTGACGGGGCGGGCTTGTCGCCGGGGTCTCGTTCCTCGGCTGTCGCACGGCCGGCCGGGGGCCCGCCCTGTCGCACGGAGCGAGCCGCCGGGTGCCGGCAGTCGCACGGGCGGAGGCGCGCGGGCGTCCGCCCCGTGCACGGCGGGCACTCGCTCGGTCGCTGTGCGGCGCCGCACGACCGGACGTGCTGGCGGCCTGGCGGGCGGCCGTACGGGGGCGGGGGCGGGGGACGGTGTCACGGGGGGCTCGCCCGAGGCTCACAGGTCGCCGTTGCCGTTGCCGTTGCCGTCGCCGTACGGCGGGGCGGCCGCACCGCACGGCGGGACGGTGACGGGGTCCAGGGCAGGGGTCGGGGGTGGCCCCAAGGGGTGGGGGACCTTGCGGCGGGGCGGTCGGGGGTGGGGTGGTGGGTAGGGGGCCGCTTTGTCCGGTGGGCGTGGGGTGGGTCGGGGGTGGGCCTCTACCCGGCCGGTGTGGGGTGGTCGGCCGGTGCCGGGTGGGGGGAGCGGGCGTCGATCTGCCAGCAGGCCGCCGTGAAGCGGACCTCTGTGCCGTGTACGAACGGGTCGAAGGCGGCGCGGACCGTTTCGCCGACCCGCGCCCGGGTCGGTTCGTCCGTCTCGCGCAGGGCGATGCCGACCGGGCCGAACCGGCTGAAGTACGGGGCCAGCTCCGTCTCGGGCAGGACACAGGGGGCGTCGACGGGCCGGATGTCGATCCCGGCCCAGCCGCTCTCCTCCAGCAGCCGGCGCACCCTGTCCGCGTCCGACAGGGCGAACTGACCCGGTGCGTCCGGCCGGCGCTCCGGCAGGTCCGGCAGGAGCGGTGCCGCGGCGCGTTCGGCCGTCGTCATGAACGGGTTCTCCGCGATGTCGCGCCAGACGATGAACCGGAGTCGGGCGTCCTCCTTCGCGGCCCGCCGCAGGTTGGTGAAGGCCCGTACCGGATCATCGAAGAACATGACGCCGAAGCGCGAGACGACCGCGTCGAAGACCGCGGGTTCGAAGACATGATCCTGCGCGTCGGCGCGGACGAAGGAGGCTCGCGCCCCCTCCCGCGCCGCACGGGCTCGGGCGGCCTCGACCATCGGCCCGGAGATGTCGACGCCGACACACCGGCCCTTGGCGCCGAGCCGCCGCGCGACGGCCACCGTCGTGCCGCCCGTGCCGCACCCGACATCGAGCACCCGGCCCCCGTGCCCCGCCGGAACCGCTTCGACGAGCAGCTGCTCCAGCGGCGCGAACAATGCGTCCACCACGTCCTGGGCCTCGACCCAGGCGTTCCCGGACGGGCCGTTCCAGCGCACCGCCTGCTCGTTGTCCGCCTTGCCGCCCGCCCTGCGGTCCGCCTTGTCGTCCGCCTTGCGGATGGGTTCCATGACGCCTCCCGTGCTTGCCCTCATGACGTGGAGATGACACCGTCCTACTTCAAGCCGACTTGAGGTCAAGAGGATGCCGGATCTGGACATCGCCGAAGTGGCACGGCGCGCCAAAGTGCCCGCTTCGACCCTGCGCTTCTGCCTCTGATCTTGTGCAGTGCTCCGTCGTTTAGGGCGGGGGTGAGGTGCATCCTTGGTACGGAGGCGCGAAGCGCCGGAGTTCTCTGCGCCTGGGTGGTGACGGTCAGTTGGGTCGCTGCTGGTTCTCGATGTACTGGCGGACGACGGTGAGCGGTGCGCCGCCGCATGATCCGGCGAAGTAAGAGCCGGACCAGAAGTGTCCGCCCCACAGGTATCGGCGGACATGCGCGTCGTACTCCCGGCGGAGTCTGCGCGAGTTGACACCCTTGAGGCTGTTGACCAGCTTGGAGAGCTGGACCTTGGGCGGGTAGTGCACGAGTAGGCGCACATGGTCCTGCCCGCCGTCGAACTGCTTCAGCTCGGCCTCGAAGTCGGCGCAGACCTCCCGCATGATCTCTTCGGTGCGAGTCAGCATGGCGTCGGTGATCGCCTTCCGCCGGTACTTCGTGACAAAAACCAAGTGAACGTGCAGGTTGTGGACAACATGACGTCCGGTGCGTACATCAGGGTGAGGGTTTCAGCGCGGTGACATAAACCAACGTTATGCTCTCGGCCGTGAGTCAAGCCCCCCTGGTCAAGCGGCAGTTCGGGCACAGCGCCCGGCTCTCACTGTCTCCTGCCGACGTCCGTACGGTGGATGACCAGGCGCACGCCGCCCGCACGATGTGGAATCTCCTCCACGCGTGGTGGCAGTTGATGCCGAAGGAAAAGCGGACCCTGGCGAGTGCGGACGCTGCGATCCGCCAGGCCCGCAAGGACATCGACTTCCTCGCAGTCCTGCCCGCCCAGGCTGCGCAGGCCGTGTTGAAGACGTACTTCCAGGCGTGGAAGAACTGCTGGGACGGCCGGGCGGATGCCCCGACCTTCAAGGGCCGGATCCGGTCGCTGCTGTCCGTGGACATCCCGCAGGGCCGGGACCTCAACATCACCCGTGTGCACCGGCGTTGGGGCCTGGTCAACATTCCCAAGGTGGGGCGTGTCCGGTTCCGCTGGACCAAAGACCTCCCCCTGGGCAAACACTCCGACAACGAGAACCGCGTCACCGGTGCGCGGCTGGTCAAGGATGCGCTCGGCTGGCACATCGCCTTCCGCGTCCTGGTCCTCGAAGCCAAGCCCGAGCCTCACCGAGGGCCGGAGGTCGGCATCGACGTGGGCGTTACCGTCCCCATCGCCCTGTCGGACGGCATCACCAAGACCCACGGTGAGTGGCTGACCGGGCACGAACAGTTCAAACTCCTACGACTGGAGCAGCGCGCGGCGCAGCGCAAGCGGCACCGCAGGCCCGGCGAGCGCACCAGCCGCCGCCTGCACCACACATACGATCGGATCGCGGGACTCCGCGCGAAAGCCAAGCGCCGTGCCCTGGACTGGCAGCACCACACGACCACCGCCATCACCAAGCAGTACGGCACCGTCGTGGTTGAAGCACTCACCATCACGAACATGGTCAAGTCCGCCAAGGGCACCATCGAGAAACCGGGGAAGAACGTCGCCCAGAAGGCAGGGTTGAACCGCTCCATCACCGGCGAGGCGTGGGGCCGTACGGTCACCATGCTGGCGTACAAGGCCGCCCGGTACGGCGGCACCCTGCACAAGGTCCCGGCCCCGAACACCTCCCGGCGCTGTTCCATGTGCGGCTTCACCACGCCTGGCAGCCGGGAGAGCCAGGCCGTGTTCGTATGCAAGAACCCGGACTGCGGCTGGTCGGGGAACGCCGACCACAACGCGGCCCGGAACATCCTGCACCTGTACCGGACGGGCCTCGCGCTCGTCCCGGCTGCCGGGAGGGCAGTCGTCAGGCGCGCGAAGCGCGTCAAGCCCGCTGCCGCAAGGTAAGCAGGAATCTTCCGGCTCCAGCCGGGAGAGCACTTCAAGAGGAGAAGGGGCTGATCGCCCCGACCGGCCGACGCGGTCCGCGGCGGCAGTTCGACCCCGGCGTGCTGGAGCGGCTGGCGCTGATCGCGCTCGGGCGCTCCGCCGGCTTCTCGCTGGACGAGATCGCCCGCATGTTCGCGCCGGACGGGCGCCCGCGCATCGACCGTCAGGTCCTCGCCGACAAGGCCGACGAACTGGACCGGACGATCCGAGAACTCGGAGTGCTGCGCGACTCCCTCCGGCACACCGCCGCCTGTCCGGCGCCGAGCCACCTGGAATGCCCCACCTTCCGCCGGATCCTGGGGGCCATCGTGTCCGGCGCGGTCGCGGTCCCGGAGAAGCGGGCTTCGCGAGGGCCTTCGCGACCATAGCGAGACCCGACCGAGCTCAAGTCCGTCGCACACGTCGTGCACAATCGGGACCATGACCACCCCCGACCACCAGTCACCCCTTCCGGACGCCTCGCGACCCGAGGCCAGGGACCGGATCTACCGGTCACCAGCCGGTATCGCGGGCGGCGTCCTTCTCCTGTTCATCGTGGGCTGGCTCGGCGTCGACGCGCTGATCTCCGGACACGGCCGCACCCCTTGGCTGGCGCTCGCCGGGCTGATCCTTGCCGTCCCTGCGGTGGCCGCCTTCACGCTGCGCCCCGCGGTCTACGCGAACGAGGACCGGCTGCGCGTCCGCAACCCGCTCCGCGTGATCGTGCTCCCCTGGGGCCAGGTCGCCTCGCTGCGCTCGCACTACTCGAACGAGGTGGTCGACGCCTCCGGCACGAAGTACCAGCTGTGGGCGGTGCCCGTGTCGCTGCGCGCACGCAAGAAGGCGGCCAGGCAGCCGGTGCCGGGTGCGGCCGGCCGTGAGGGCCGTCTGTCGTCGCTGGGCCGTCCGTCCGCCTTCGGCCGGGGAGCCGTCAACGACGCGCCGACCCGCCCCGAGACCGACCGGATCATGGACGAACTGCGCGAGCTGGCCGAGGCCAGGGCCACCGCGGACAGCGCGCAGGGCGAGGTCACGGTGCGCTGGGCGTACGAGGTGATCGGCCCCGCGCTCGCCGGCGCCATCGTGCTGGCAATCCTGCTGGCCGTGGGCTGAGCCGAGCCGCGCCCACCTCGGCGGTCGGGAGGCAGTCGGCCCACCCTTGGCGCGCCGCCGAGCCACTCCCACCTCGCGGTTGAGGCGGAACTGGTTCGGCAGGATCCGGATCTTCTGGATCTGAATCGCGCCGAGATCAAACTCTGAAGTCCGGAGTCGAGATCGAACTCTGAAGTCCACATGCGGGACCGTCCGAATCGGATCGGTCAGTCCCGATGGGGCACGGCCAGGCGCCCCGGCTTTCTCGCCGGGGCGCCTGGCCCGTCTGTTCCGGCCGAGAGCCTCCGGTGAGGCGCTGACCGGTTCGGCGACGTGCATGGCGTTCGGGGAGGGGTCCGCCACGTCCGGGATGCTGGGCGATCTGGTTTGTCGGTCCGGCTGGACCGACCCGGAGACGGTCGAGGTCGACATGGGCCCGGTCAGGGCGCGCTCGGCCACACCAGCAGCATGTACGCGCCGCAGTACGCCGAACCGAGCACCGCGGCCGTGAGGAACAGGGACCGGAAGCGGCGCGAGGCGCGGGCCAGGTGCAGGGCCGGGGGGAGCAGCAGCGGGAAGCCGGGGAGCAGGAAGCGGGCCCGCGGGAAGTAGACGCCGCCGCTGCCTAGGACGATCAGCAGCAGGATCCCGGTGAAGACCAGCAGCGGGAGCGGCTGACGGTCCGCCGCGGAGAGCACGTACAGCACCACCGCCGCCACCAGGGTCACGGTCACCATCACCAGGAACAGCTCGGGCGAGGAGTTCTGCGCCAGCACCTCCCGCATCCGGCGCACGGTCTCCGCACCGCCGTCCCACTCGTTGTGCCACAGCCGCTGTACGGCGAAGTAGCCGTCCCAGCGGCCCACCCGCAGGCCCACCCAGCCGACGTACGCGAGCCAGCCGGCCGGGGCCAGGGCGGCCGCCGCGAGCGCCCGGACCGAGAAGCCCCGGCGCAGCGACAGCAGCGCGGTCACGGCGACGGCGCCAGCCACCGCGACACCGGTGGGCCGGGTCAGCCCCGCCAGCGCCGCCAGCGAGGCGGCCCACAGCAGCCGGCCGGTGAGCACCGCGTACAGCGCCCACGCGGCGAACGCCGTGAACAGCGACTCCGTGTAGCCCATCCACTCGACCAGACCCACCGGCAGGGCGGCCCACAGCACGGTCAGCAGCACCCCCACGCGGCGGCCGTGCAGATGACTGCCCACCGCGTGGACGCCCCACGCGGCGAGGAACGAGCACCCGATCCCGATCGCCAGTCCGGTCGTCGCGCGCGAGCCGGGTGTCAGGGCCGCGACCGCCTTGACCAGGACCGGGTAGAGCGGGAAGAAGGCCAGGTTGTTCGCGTCGAACGCGTGGCCCAGGTGATGCTCGTAGCCGTGGTCGGCGATGCCGAGGTACCACTTCGCGTCCCACTGCGCCGCCAGGACCGGCCAGACGCCGTGGTGCCTGCGGTGGGCCCAGAGCGCGAGCGCGATCAGGCCGGTGAGGCGGACGGCCGCGTAGCCGAGGAGAGCGGGGGCCGCGTGCCGCAGAGAGGCGCGGAGCACGGTGAGGAGTCCGGCCGCGCCCGGCGCGCGCCGGGCGGTCGGAACGCCGGGGGCGCTCCCGCCCGGGGCGCTGTGGGGCGGGGCGGACGTCGGCCGGGAATCGGTCGAGGGCACGCGGCAGCTCCTGGGACTCGATGGTGCGCTACCGGTAACCGTTCCTCGGTCGTCCGGTGGCGCACGGGAGCGCTGCGTCAACTGCCCTGCGGAAATCACCCGTAAGAGGGTGGACGTGCGTGTCAGGACCCGGCGGGAGGCGGCGGACGGGCCGCCTCCCGCCGGGTTGGCGGCTCAGATACCGGCCGCGGCCGACAGGTCCCGCTTGATCGCCGTCAGCAGCTCGCCGGCCTTCGCGTGGGCCGCCGGGAGGTCGGCGTGGCCGCCGACGGGCACCACGACCTCCAGGTAGCACTTCAGCTTGGGCTCGGTGCCGCTCGGGCGGACGATGACCCGGGCGCCGTCCAGCGTGTAGCGCAGACCGTCCGTGGGCGGCAGCCGGTCCGTCCCCCGGGTCAGGTCCTCGGCCTTGGTGACGGCCAGACCCGCGAGCTCCGTGGGCGGCCGCTCGCGCAGCCGGCGCATGGCGTTCCCGATGACCGACAGGTCCTCCACCCGGACCGAGAGCTGGTCGGTGGCGTGCAGCCCGTACGCGACGGCGATGTCGTCGAGCAGATCGAGCAGGGTCCGGCCCCGCTCCTTGAGCTCGGAGGCCAGCTCGGTGATGAGGAGGGCGGCGGTGATGCCGTCCTTGTCCCGTACGCCGTCGGGGTCGACGCAGTAGCCGAGCGCCTCCTCGTACCCGTACCGCAGCCCCTCCACGCGGGCGATCCACTTGAAGCCGGTGAGCGTCTCCTCGTACGGCAGGCCCGCGCCCTCGGCGATCCGGCCGAGCAGGGAGGAGGAGACGATCGACTCGGCGAAGGTGCCGCGTACACCCCGGCGCACCAGGTGCTCGGCGAGCAGCGCGCCGACCTCGTCGCCGCGCAGCATCCGCCAGTCGGCGCCGGACTTCACGGCCACGGCGCACCGGTCGGCGTCCGGGTCGTTCGCGATGATCAGGTCGGGTTCCGCCGCGCGGGCCGCCGCGAAGGCGAGGTCCATCGCGCCGGGCTCCTCCGGGTTGGGGAAGGCGACGGTCGGGAAGTCCGGGTCGGGCTCGGCCTGTTCGGCGACGAGTACCGGCTCCGGGAAGCCGGCCCGGGCGAAGGCCGCGAGCAGGACGTCCTTGCCGACGCCGTGCATGGCCGTGTAGACGGTGCGGGCGGTGCGCGGCGAGCCCTCGGCGAGGACGGCGTCCGTACGGGCCAGGTAGGCGTCCAGGACGCCCTCGTCGAGGGTCTCCCAGCCGGAGTCGGGGCGGGGCGCGTCGGCGAGCGCGCGGACCGCGTCGATCTCGGCGGCGATCTCCGCGTCGGCCGGCGGGACGATCTGGGAACCGTCGCCGAGGTAGACCTTGTACCCGTTGTCGCGGGGCGGGTTGTGGCTGGCGGTGACCTCCACGCCCGCGACCGCGCCGAGGTGCCGTATGGCGTAGGCGAGGACGGGGGTGGGCAGCGGCCGGGGCAGGACGGCGGCGCGCAGGCCCGCGCCCGTCATCACGGCCGCGGTGTCCCGGGCGAAGTCCACGGACTTGTGACGGGCGTCGTAGCCGATCACGACGAGTCCGCCGGTCTCTCCCTTGGCCTTCAGATACGCGGCGAGTCCGGCCGCGGCCCTGATGACCACGGAGCGGTTCATCCGCATCGGTCCGGCGCCGAGTTCACCGCGCAGGCCCGCGGTGCCGAACTGGAGTGTGCCGCTGAAGCGGGCGGCCAGCTCGGTGACGTCCTCGGCGTCGACGAGCTTGGCGAGTTCGTCACGGGTCTCCGCGTCGGGGTCCTCGGCCAGCCACGCCTTGGCCCGCGCGATGAGTTCGTCCTGCACCTCGGGTGCACCTCTCTTCGGTCGTACGGTTCCGTGTACCCCGGGTCGTTCCGCCCCCGGCGCCGGGAGCGAACATCCCGTCGCCTACAGACGATCCAGTACCTGGGTCAGAAGTTCCCCCATGCGCGAGGCCGAGTCGCGGCCCGCCTGGAGGACTTCCTCGTGATTGAGGGGCTCGCCCGTCATACCGGCGGCGAGGTTGGTGACGAGGGAGATGCCGAGCACCTCGGCCCCCGCCTCGCGCGCGGCGATGGCCTCGAGCGTGGTCGACATGCCCACCAGGTCGGCCCCGATGACCCGGGCCATGCGGATCTCGGCCGGCGTCTCGTAGTGCGGGCCGGGGAACTGCGCGTAGACGCCCTCCTCCAGGGAGGGGTCGACCTCCTTGCACAACGCGCGCAGCCGCGGCGAGTACAGGTCGGTGAGGTCGACGAAGTTCGCGCCGATGATCGGCGAGGTGGCCGTCAGGTTGATGTGGTCGCTGATCAGCACGGGCTGGCCGGGGCGCATGCCCTCGCGCAGACCGCCGCAGCCGTTGGTGAGGACGATGGTCTTGCAGCCGGCGGCGACGGCGGTGCGTACGCCGTGCGCGACGGCGGCGACCCCGCGGCCCTCGTAGTAGTGGGTGCGGCCGAGGAAGACCAGGGCGCGCTTGTCGCCGATCCGGTACGAGCGGATCGTGCCGCCGTGGCCCTCGACCGCCGGCGGCGGGAAGCCGGGCAGCTCGGTGACCGGGAACTCGGCCTCGGGGGTGCCGAGGGCGTCCACGGCGGGAGCCCAGCCGGAGCCCATCACGAGGGCGACGTCATGGGTCTCGGCGCCCGTGAGCTCGCGCAGGCGCGTGGCGGCGGCGTCAGCGGCGGCATGGGGGTCGCCCTGGATGTCGTCCGGAAGAAGAGATGCGTTCACGCGCAAGAGGGTAGCCGGTCTGGGCCTACGCGCGTAGATGACGGAGCTCACGGTCTTGCGATCGTTGTCTTGTCGTTTCCGACAAAGAGGTGTCGGGGAGAGGGTGTCCGGACGGAGTGCCGCGCCGGACGAACGGCTGGAAAACGCCACCCCGCAGCGGCGCCCGAGGAGGTGCGCGGAGAGGCGCCCGGCGGAACGGGTCGAGTCGGGCAGGTGTGCGGGAAGACACCGCGGAGCTGCGCGGCAACGGCCGCGGAGCGGCGGAGCGCGCCGACGGAGGCGGACCTCAGCAGGGTCGCTTGCGGAGCTCCATGACGTAGTCGTGCGGGGCTCCCGCCGACTCGGCGGCGTCCGCGAGCTCGCCCAGGTAACGCGCCGAGGGCAGTCCCCCCTCGTACCCGTTCAGTACGTAGAGCCACGCGGCTTCCTCACCCTCCAGCGTGTGCACCCGTACACGCATCCGACGGTAGACGTCGAGGCCGACGCCCTCCCAGCGGTCCATGGAGTCCTCGTCCAGCGGCGCGATGTCGTACAGCGCCACGAAGACCTGGGACCGCGGCGCCTCGACGATCGTCGCGAGCGCGCCCTCCCAGCCCATGTGCTCGCCACCGAAGGTCAGCCGCCAGCCGTTCAGCCAGCCCGTGGCGCGCAGCGGCGAATGCGGGGCGCGGCGCGTCATGAGCCGCGGGTCGAGATTGCCGGCGTACGCGGCGTAGAGCGACATGGGTCGAGGGTACGGCAGCGACACGTACGCCTCTCGCGTAACAAAGTGGCTCGGATCCCCCGGACTCGGGGCCCCTGGGCGGAAGCACCTTGAAGCGTGCGGGACAATGGAGTACGTGACTCGGATCGTGATCATCGGTGGCGGACCCGGCGGATATGAAGCGGCGCTGGTAGCCGCGCAGCTCGGCGCGGAGGTGACCGTCGTCGACTGCGACGGTCTGGGCGGGGCGTCGGTGCTCACCGACTGCGTGCCGTCGAAGACTCTTATCGCCACGGCCGAGGTGATGACGACCTTCGACTCCTCCTACGAGGAGCTGGGGATCATCGTCGCCGACGACACCCCTCCCCTGGAGCAGGCCGCTCGCGTGGTCGGGGTCGACCTCGGCAAGGTCAACCGCCGCGTGAAGCGCCTCGCGCTCGCCCAGTCGCACGACATCACGGCCTCGGTGACCCGCGCCGGCGCCCGCGTCCTGCGCGGACGCGGCCGGCTGGAGGGCATGCAGTCCCTGGACGGCTCCCGCAAGGTCGTCGTGAGCGCCGCGGACGGCACCGAGGAGACCCTCGCCGCCGACGCCGTGCTCCTCGCCACCGGCGGGCACCCGCGCGAGCTGCCCGACGCGCAGCCCGACGGTGAGCGCATCCTGAACTGGACCCAGGTCTACGACCTCGACGAGCTGCCCGAGGAACTCATCGTGGTCGGTTCCGGTGTCACCGGTGCCGAGTTCGCCGGCGCCTACCAGGCGCTCGGCTCCCGCGTCACCCTCGTCTCCAGCCGCGACCGGGTGCTGCCGGGCGAGGACCCCGACGCCGCCGCCGTCCTGGAGGACGTCTTCCGCCGCCGCGGCATGAACGTCATGGCCCGCTCCCGCGCCGAGTCCGCCAAGCGGGTCGGCGACCGGGTCGAGGTCACGCTCTCCGACGGCCGGGTCATCAGCGGTACGCACTGCCTGATGGCCGTCGGCGCCATCCCGAACAGCACCGGGATGGGCCTGGAGGAGGCCGGCGTCAGGGTCCGCGACTCAGGACACATCTGGACGGACAGGGTCTCCCGCACGACCGCTCCGGGCGTGTACGCGGCCGGTGACGTGACCGGCGTCTTCGCCCTCGCGTCCGTCGCCGCCATGCAGGGCCGTATCGCCATGTACCACTTCCTCGGCGACGCGGTGGCCCCGCTGAACCTGAAGACGGTCTCCTCGAACGTCTTCACCGACCCCGAGATCGCCACCGTCGGCTACTCGCAGGCGGACGTCGACGCGGGCAAGATCGACGCCCGGGTCGTGAAGCTGCCGCTGCTGCGCAACCCGCGCGCCAAGATGCAGGGCATCCGCGACGGCTTCGTCAAGATCTTCTGCCGTCCCGGCACCGGCATCGTGGTCGGCGGTGTGGTCGTCTCCCCGCACGCCTCGGAGCTGATCCACCCCATCTCGATCGCGGTCGACAACAATCTGACGGTCGAACAGATCGCGAACGCGTTCACCGTCTACCCGTCCCTGTCCGGCTCGATCGCCGAGGTGGCACGGCAGTTGCACACCAGGAAGACCACGAGCGAGGGCTGACGGCCCCGGGCGACTCTCCGCTGGTCACGGGGAGTTGGTGACCGTGCGTACGGCATAGGCGGCGCGAGTAGGCACGTATACCACTCAGCTCCCTGCCATGCGAACAACTTCTGTTATTCGGCGCAAACTGCTGAAAGCAGACGGTCGTTGGGGTTACTGTCAGTTTCGTGTTCGCTGCAGAACGTCGCCAATTGATCCTCGAAATGGTGCGAGCGAATGGGGCCGTGTCGCTCCGTGAGCTCGCCCGCGTCGTCCAGACCTCCGAAGTGACCGTACGGCGGGACGTGCGCGCACTGGAGGCAGAAGGACTCCTCGACCGCCGGCACGGCGGTGCGGTATTGCCGGGCGGGTTTACGCGGGAGTCCGGCTTTCCGCAGAAATCGCATCTCGCGACCGCCGAGAAGACGGCCATCGCCGATCTCGCCGCGAGTCTCGTCGAAGAAGGCGAGGCCATCGTGGTGGGGGCGGGTACCACCACGCAGGAGCTGGCTCGCCGGCTCGCGCGGGTGCCCGGCCTGACCGTCGTCACCAACTCCCTGTTGGTGGCCCAGGCGTTGGCCCACGCCAACCGTGTGGAGGTCGTGATGACCGGCGGCACCCTGCGCGGTTCCAACTATGCCCTGGTCGGCTCGGGTGCGGAGCAGTCCCTCCAGGGGCTGCGTGTCTCCCGGGCGTTCCTCTCCGGGAGCGGTCTGACCGCCGAACGCGGACTCTCCACGTCCAACATGCTCTCGGCGTCCGTGGACCGCGCCCTCGTCCACGCGGCCGCGGAGGTCGTGGTCCTCGCCGACCACACCAAGCTCGGGACGGACACCATGTTCCAGACCGTGCCGACCGACCTCATCACGCGCCTGGTCACGGACGAGCCGCCCGCCCACGACGACCGCGCGGCCACCGAACTGCAGGCCCTGGCCGATCAGGGCGTACAGATCGCGGTGGCCGGGTCATCGGCATCGGGCGGCGCGGGAGGAGATCCGCTCCCGGCGGGGCGCCAGCCGCGCCGGGACGTACCGCTCCCGGGCCCGCGCCGCGGCCAGGTGGTCCCGGGCTCGGGACCGCAACTACGGAGCGCGACGGTGATGGGGGACCAGCCCCCGGCCGAAAGGGCACGGGTGGCCGACCTTCGACGCCGCTGAGCGGTGTCGGCGGGCCGTGCGGCCTGCGGCGTGTTTCCTCGTCGGGTCGGGTCGGGTCAGGTCGGGTCGATCAGGTCCGGTCAGGTCCGGTCGGGTCAGGACGGGACTGGTCGGTCAGGTCGGCTCACGGCTTCAGGCCGCGCAGTGTCAGGTTCAGCAGACGGTCGGCCAGCGCGGGGTCGTCCGCGGTTTCCTCCGCCGCCAGTGCGATCGCGTTGGTCAGCTGGAGGAGATCACCGATCGAGACGTCGGGACGTACGGCCCCCGACTCCTGGGCGCGGAGCAGCAGGGCGCTGCCCGCCTCACGCATCGGGCCGCTGCACCGGGCGAGGTGTGAACCGTCGTCCTGTGAGGCCGACAGGAGGGCGCGTGCGAGCCCTCGGTACTCACTCGCGTGCGTGATGATCTCGCGCAGCCACTCCACCAGGGCGGTGCACGGCTGCGGGGCGTCGAGCAGCTCACGCGAGCGGGCCAGCAGATCGCTCACGGCCTCCTCGAAGACCGCGCTCATCAGGGCGTGCCGATTCGGGAAGTGGCGGTACAGCGTGCCGATTCCGACACCCGCGCGCCGGGCCACGTCCTCCAGGGACGCGTCCGTGCCGTGCTCGGCGAAGGCGGAGCGCGCCTCGGTGAGCAGCCGCCCGTAGTTGCGCCGGGCGTCCGCGCGCATGACGCGCGGCGCTCCTGGACCCGGAGCGGGCCCGGACGTCCCGGCCCGCTCCCCCGTGGTCGCGCCCGACATGGCTTCCACCTGCCCTCCACCTGCCCTCTCCCGCCCGGCTGCGCTCCAGGATGCCACCGGCAGCTTCCGGACGGACGCCCACGGATTGCGCGGTGGACGGCTCGAAGCATCATTCCCGGTTGCGAGGACGGGGGGCCGAGCGCCGTCGTCGGGGCGGGGAACAGACTCGTACGGCGTCGTCGGGGCGGGGGCAGAGTCGTACGGCGTCGTCGGGGCGGGGACGGAGTCGTGCGGTGTCGTCGGGTTCTGCCGTCGTCAGGGTCGTACGGCGTCGTCAGGGTCGTGGGTTGTCGTCAGGTTCGTAGGCCGACGTCCGCACGGCGAAGCGCCCGGCGGGCCGCAGATGCGGTTCGCCGGGCGCTTCGGGTGAGATGAGGCGGGCGAGTCACCCGGCCGTGTTGCTCAGTCCTTGATTTCGCAGATGGGGGCGCCGGAGGTGACGGAGGCGCCGACCTCCGCGCTGAGGCCCTTGATGGTGCCGGAGCGGTGCGCGTTCAGGGGCTGTTCCATCTTCATGGCCTCCAGGACGACGATGAGATCGCCTTCCTTGACCTCCTGGCCCTCCTCGACGGCCACCTTGACGATGGTGCCCTGCATCGGGGAGGCGAGGGTGTCGCCGGAGGCGACCGGGCCGGACTTCTTGGCGGCGCGGCGCTTGGGCTTGGCGCCGGCGGCCAGGCCGGTGCGGGCCAGCGACATGCCCAGCGAGACGGGCAGCGAGACCTCCAGGCGCTTGCCGCCGACCTCGACGACCACCGTCTCGCGGCCGGGCTCGTCGTCGGTCTCGGCGTCGGCCGGGGCGGCGAACGGCTTGATCTCGTTGACGAACTCGGTCTCGATCCAGCGGGTGTGGACCGTGAACGGCTCGCTGGAGCCGGTCAGCTCGGGGGCGAACGCCGGATCGGTGACCACCGCGCGGTGGAAGGGGATCGCGGTCGCCATGCCCTCGACCTGGAACTCGGCCAGGGCGCGGGCGGCCCGCTGCAGGGCCTGCTGGCGGGTGGCGCCGGTGACGATCAGCTTGGCGAGCAGGGAGTCCCAGGCCGGGCCGATGACGCTGCCGGACTCGACGCCGGCGTCCAGGCGGACGCCGGGGCCGGTCGGTGCCGAGAAGGTGGTGACGGTGCCGGGGGCGGGCAGGAAGCCCCGGCCCGGGTCCTCGCCGTTGATACGGAACTCGATGGAGTGCCCGCGCAGTTCGGGATCGCCGTAGCCGAGCTCCTCGCCGTCGGCGATGCGGAACATCTCACGGACCAGGTCGATGCCGGCGACCTCCTCGGTGACCGGGTGCTCGACCTGCAGACGGGTGTTGACCTCCAGGAAGGAGATCGTGCCGTCCGTGCCGACCAGGAACTCCACGGTCCCGGCGCCGACGTAGCCGGCCTCCTTCAGGATCGCCTTGGAGGACGAGTACAGCTCCGCCACCTGCGCGTCCGAGAGGAACGGGGCCGGAGCCTCCTCGACCAGCTTCTGGTGGCGGCGCTGCAGCGAGCAGTCACGGGTGGAGACGACGACCACGTTGCCGTGGCGGTCGGCCAGGCACTGGGTCTCCACGTGCCGGGGCTTGTCGAGGTAGCGCTCCACGAAGCACTCGCCGCGCCCGAAGGCCGCGACCGCCTCGCGCACCGCCGACTCGTACAGCTCCGGCACCTCCTCCAGCGTGCGGGCCACCTTCAGACCGCGCCCGCCACCGCCGAAGGCGGCCTTGATCGCGATCGGCAGGCCGTGCTGCTCGGCGAACGCGACGACCTCGTCGGCACCCGAGACCGGGTCCGGGGTGCCGGCCACCAGCGGCGCACCCGCGCGCTGCGCGATGTGCCGGGCGGCGACCTTGTCACCCAGGTCGCGGATCGCCTGCGGCGGCGGACCGATCCAGATCAGCCCCGCGTCGAGAACGGCCTGGGCGAAGTCCGCGTTCTCCGAAAGAAAGCCGTAACCCGGATGGACGGCATCCGCGCCGGAGTCCTTGGCGGCCTGCAGCACCTTGGCGAAGTCCAGGTAACTGGTGGCCGGGGTGTCACCGCCCAGCGCGAACGCCTCGTCCGCCGCACGGACATGCAGAGCGTCCCGGTCCGGTTCCGCATACACGGCAACGCTCGCGATCCCGGCATCCCGACACGCTCGGGCCACGCGGACAGCGATTTCGCCACGGTTGGCGATGAGCACCTTGCGCACGATGGCTCCCTCCTTGAAAACAAGCCGAGTTTAGGGACAGCCAACACGACGTTTCGACCTGTCCCCAGTGGTGAGCTTGCCCACACGGAGCGTGATACGAGGCTCGCCCTACCCGCGAAATCCCTTGTCGTGCCAAGGCACGCCGGAATCCTTCACTGAACCCTAGCCCGCAGGTGTGGCCAAGGTCTCTGTGACTCCGTGCTGCGGCCCACAACGATTCTTTGTGGAGTCCCTACGAATGGCCCAACGATTCTTTGCCCTCGGCAGAACCCTTGTCCCGGGGTTTACCCGTTAGTAGCGTTCGGGATGTCTCGAACGTACTTGGGGTAACAGCACGCGGAAGTGGGTGGGGCCGGTGGTGCGCAGACCGGTGGTGTGGGTGGCGGCGATCGTGCTCTTCGTGGAGGCGATAGGTATCGCACTCCTCAACTGGTTCCTCGGCGTGGTCGTCGATCGCCAGGACATGTCCCTGGCGGGACTCGACTCCGACATGATGTCGCTGTCGTCGAAGGTCGGCGGACTGCTCTTCGGCCTCTACTTCGTGGCATGCGCCGTGTCGGCCCTGCTGGTCGCGCTCCGCGAACGTCCTCCGGGGCTTCTCGGGCGTGTCCTGCTGATCAGCGCCGCCGTGGTGCACGGGCTGCTCGGCGCCTTCACGGTGGGCCTGGTGGGCTGGGGTGCCTTCGTCTTCATGATGGTGGTGCTCGCGCTGATCGTGTTCACCCTCCTGGCGTACGACCGTCGGGAGACGGGCCCTGTCGACGCCGCGCCGGAGATCGGCGGGAACGGCGACGGCGAGGGGGAGGGCGCCGAAGCGGGGAGCTCCGGCCCGGGGGAACCTGTTCCCGCCGGGAGCGTCGACCTGGGGAAGGGCGCCGACGCGCAGGGCGCCGCCGAAGCGGATGCCGCGGTGACGCCGCCTCCGGCGCCGTCGGCCTCCTGACGGCTCCCTCGGCCGCCTCGGCGTTCGCTCGGCCACCTGGCCGCCCTCCGGGCGCGGTCAGGGCTTTCGCGTGGGCCGACGCCCTTCCGGCCGGCCGGAACCTTCCGGCCGACTGCCTGACTGCCTGACTGCCTGACTGGCTGACGGAACGGCAGGCCATCCGCCCGGCTGTCCGGCTGGTCCCGTTCCGGGCGTCTGGCCGTTTCCGTTCCGGCTGCCCGGCTGCCCGGCTGCCCGGCTGTCCGGCTGTCCGGTCGTTCCTGTACCGGGTGTCCGGGTGTTTGGGCGTTCAGGTGTCCGGCCAGTTCCGTTCGCGGTGTCCGGGCGTTCAGGCGTTCAGGTGCCCGGCCAGTTCCGTTCACGGTGTCCGGGCGTTCAGGTGTTCAGGCGTCCGGACGGCAACTTCCCTCGGCTGTACGGCCGTTGCCGTTGCGGTCGGGCGGGGCAGCCCTGGCCGACCGCCCCGGGCCGCGGTCCTCACTGCTCGCCGGGTGTCCACAACTCCGTGATGCCGACGCCCAGTTCGGCGAGCAGCCTGCGCACCAGCGGGAGCGAGATGCCGATGACGTTGCCGTGGTCGCCGTCGATGCCCTCGATGAAGGGGGCCGAGCGGCCGTCGAGGGTGAACGCGCCCGCCACATGCAGGGGTTCGCCCGAGGCGACGTATGCAGCGATCTCCGCGTCGGTCGGCTCGCCGAAGCGGACCACGGTCGAGGCGGTGCCGGACTCCCACCGCTTCTGCGTCGTGTCCCAGACGCAGTGCCCCGTCTGGAGGGTGCCCGCCCGGCCGCGCATCGCCTTCCAGCGAGCGGTGGCCTCCTCGGCGTCCGCGGGCTTGCCGAGGGCCTCGCCGTCCAGATCCAGCACCGAGTCGCAGCCGATCACCAGCGCGCCCTGGACCTCGGGCCGGGCCGCCACGACGGAGGCCTTCGCCTCGGCCAGCGCGAGGGCGAGTTCAGCGGGGGTGGGTGCGGTGACGGCGTCCTCGTCGACCCCGCTCACGATCACCTCGGGGGCGAGTCCGGCCTGCCGCAGCAGGTTGAGCCGGGCGGGGGACTGTGAGGCGAGCACGAGACGGCGGCGCGGCTGATCGGTCATGCGATCAGGGTATCGGCGCCGATCGGCCCCTGCCTCGGTCGGCATTCGCTCGACGCGGGCGGAGCGGGACGGTGGTGGTGCCTGCGGACCGGATCGGGGGGCATGGGGAGCCGGCCGGGTCAGCGGATTCCCAGCAGGGTCATCGCGACCACCATGGCCAGTGCCAGGAGAACGCCCAGGCGTCGCAACATGTCCTGCATGTCGCGGAGATCCTTGGGGGGTTCGTTCTCCGGGTCGGACCACAGCATGCCCCCGATCGTGCGACGGAGGGCTGCCGGGCGCCTGAGTACGCGTACTCAACTTGCGTACATCCTGTGTAAACGGGTCTGAGGTTTCTTTAGTGCCCAGCGTGGTCGGCAGGGCCCCGGCGTGGTCAGCGACCCGGCGTTGAGGGAGTGAGGTGCGGTCGTGGAGCGCCTTCCAGCGCAGCACGCTGCGCCGTCCCGGCCGGGCCAGGGCGGTTCCTGGCCGGCCGGGACGGGGCGGTTCCTAGCCCGGCCAGTAGCTGCGGCCCCACGTCGTCGGGCCCGGCCGGGGGAGCCGGTGCGCGGCGATACGGGCGGGGTCGGCCCAGGAGTCACGCGGCCCGGACGCGCCGGACGGGGCGGATGCCACCGCCGCGGCGCGTGCCCGAACCACCGCCAGTGCGGCGGCCAGCTCCTCCGGGGTCGGATTGCCCCGTACGACCTTTATCGTCATGTCTGCTCCCAGGATCCGGGTCTGCGGGGTTCTAGAGAGGGATGTTGCCGTGCTTCTTCGGGGGCAGTGATGCCCGCTTCGTGCGCAGCTGACGCAGGCCGCGTACGACGTGGGAGCGGGTCTGCGACGGCATGATCACGCCGTCGATGTAACCGCGCTCGGCCGCCGTGTACGGGTTCAGCAGCGTGTCCTCGTACTCCTGGATCAGCCGGGCCCGGGTGGCTTCCTGGTCCTCAGCGGCCGCGATGGTGCGGCGGTGCAGGATGTTCACCGCGCCCTGCGCGCCCATGACCGCGATCTGCGCGGTGGGCCAGGCGAGGTTGAGGTCGGCGCCCAGGTGCTTGGAGCCCATGACGTCGTAGGCGCCGCCGAAGGCCTTGCGGGTGATGATGGTGATCAGCGGGACGGTCGCCTCGGCGTACGCGTAGATCAGCTTGGCGCCGCGGCGGATGATGCCGGTGTGCTCCTGGTCGACGCCCGGGAGGAAGCCGGGCACGTCCACGAAGGTCAGGACGGGCACGTTGAAGGCGTCGCAGGTGCGCACGAAGCGGGCGGCCTTCTCGCTCGCGTCGATGTCCAGACAGCCGGCGAACTGCATCGGCTGGTTGGCGACGATGCCCACCGGGTGGCCCTCGACCCGGCCGAAGCCGGTGAGGATGTTCGGCGCGAACAGCGCCTGCGTCTCGAAGAACTCGGCGTCGTCCAGGACGTGTTCGATCACCGTGTGCATGTCGTACGGCTGGTTCGCGCTGTCCGGCACGATGGTGTCCAGCTCGCGGTCCTCGTCCGTGAGGGTGAGGTCCGCCTCCTCCGGGAACACCGGGGGCTCGCTGAGGTTGTTGGACGGCAGGTACGACAGCAGCTGCTTGACGTACTCGATGGCGTCCTTCTCGTCGCCCGCCATGTGATGGGCCACGCCGGAGACGGCGTTGTGCGTGCGGGCGCCGCCCAGCTCCTCGAAGCCGACGTCCTCGCCCGTGACCGTCTTGATGACGTCCGGACCGGTGATGAACATGTGCGAGGTCTGGTCGACCATCACCGTGAAGTCGGTGATGGCGGGGGAGTACACCGCGCCGCCCGCGCACGGGCCGACGACCAGGCTGATCTGCGGGATGACACCGGACGCGTGCGTGTTGCGGCGGAAGATCTCGCCGTACATGCCGAGCGCGCTGACGCCCTCCTGGATCCGCGCGCCACCCGAGTCGTTGATGCCGATGACCGGGCAGCCGGTCTTCAGCGCGAAGTCCATCGCCTTCATGATCTTCTGGCCGAAGACCTCGCCGAGGGCACCGCCGAAAACCGTGAAGTCCTGGGAGAACACGGCGATCGGGCGTCCGTCGACCGTGCCGTAGCCGGTGACCACACCGTCGCCGTAAGGGCGGTTGTTCTCCAGCCCGAAGTCGGTCGACCGGTGCCGCGCGAACTCGTCGAACTCGACGAAGGAACCGTCGTCCATCAGCAGTTCGATGCGCTCACGAGCCGTCAACTTGCCCTTGGCGTGCTGCTTTTCGACGGCGCGCTCCGAGCCGGCGTGCGTCGCTTCTTGAATGCGGCGCTGCAGATCCGCGAGCTTGCCCGCGGTGGTGTGGATGTCGGGGTGGTGCAGCTCTTCCGGCTCGGACATCGGGATGCGGCTCCCTGCCTGCTCTAAGGGGACGTGAGGGTGACGTGCTCAGAAAATGCGGTGCTCAGAAGGGGGGCTTGCTACTCATCCGTAGCGTAGTGGCGTGCCTATCGATCGGCAGTGCGGCGTTTACCACACCTAGGCTGGGTTGCATGACGCCGCGAGATGCAGCAGACGCGAACGAAAACCGGTGGTCCGACCTGGACCGTCCGCCGCTCAACGGGGCCGCCCTGCGCCGGGCGCTGGTCCGTGACGACGGCCTCTGGTGCGACGTGGAGGTGGTGGAGCGCACCGGGTCGACCAACTCGGACCTGGTCGGCCTCGTCACCAAGGAGAACGCCGAAGAAGGCGCGGTCCTCGTGGCCGAGGAACAGAACGCCGGGCGCGGCCGCTTGGACCGCCAGTGGACGGCACCGGCCCGCTCGGGCCTCTTCTTCTCCGTAGTACTGAAGCCCGTCGGCGTTCCCGTCACGCGCTGGGGCTGGCTGCCGCTGCTCACCGGTGTCGCCGTCGCGACGGCGCTCTCGCGCTCCGCCGGGGTCGACACGTCACTCAAGTGGCCCAACGACCTGCTGGTCACCGTGGACGGCGAGGAACGCAAGGCCGGCGGCATCCTCGCCGAGCGCGCGGGCACCGACGCGGTCGTGGTCGGCATCGGCATCAATGTCTCGTTGCGCGCCGACGAGCTGCCCGTGCCGGGCGCCGGATCCCTGGGGCTGGCGGGTGCGACGACCACGGACCGTGACACCGTGCTGCGGGCCGTGCTGCGCTCCCTCGAGCAGTGGTACGGGCGCTGGCGCGACGCGGCAGGCGATCCCGCAGCCTCCGGCCTCCAGGCCACCTACGCGGCCGGGTGTGCGACGCTCGGGCGCACGGTCCGGGCCGAGCTGCCCGGAGGCCGGTCGCTCGTCGGGGAGGCGGTGGCCGTGGACGGGGACGGGCGGCTCGTCATCGCGACGGCGGACGGCGTACAGGAGCCGGTGGGGGCCGGGGACGTGGTGCATCTGCGAGCGGTGTGAGGGGATGGGTCTTCGAGAGGTTCGAGAGATCGGTCCGCGAGCGGTGTGCGGGATCGGTCCGCGAGCGGTGTGAAGGGACGGCCCGGGGGTGGTGTGACGGCACGGGGCGGTGGGCGGTGTGAGCCCTCGGCACCGTCTCCGACCTCGGTCGCGCCATCGGGAGTGAGCCAGCGCACACCTGCCGTAGAGTTGAGCGCGGTCGATACCTGACCACGGCAGATCGGAAGGGCAGCAGGAGTGACCGTCGACGACACCGGCTCCGGCACGGGTGCCCACCCCGCCCCCGACGGCGAGCCGGGCCGTACCGCCGGGCCGGTCACGGACGCGACACCCGCACGGGCCGCCGCGGACGGCGACGCCCGGCCGGACGCCCGTCCCGACGCCGGGACCGGCACCCGCCCGGAGGACCGCTTGAACCACCGCCCGGAAGACCGCTCGGACGCGGAAACCGGCATCCACAGGGACGACCACTTCGACGTGGGGAGCGACATCCGCAGGGACGACCGCAGGGACGAGGGGGCCGACGCACGGCCGGACGTCCGGCGCGACGCGCGGCACGAGGCGAACGGCCGGGTGGACCCCCAGGCCGAGCCGGACTCCGGGGAGGACCCGCTCGCGCTGCGCCTGGAGGGGCTCATCCTCGGCGCCGAGCGGCGCTACACCCCGTTCCAGGCGGCCCGCAGCGCGGGCGTGTCCATGGAGCTGGCCTCCCGCTTCTGGCGGGCGATGGGCTTCGCCGACATCGGCCAGGCCAAGGCGCTGACCGAGGCGGACGTACTGGCTCTGCGCCGCCTCGCCGGTCTCGTCGAGGCGGGCCTGCTGAGCGAGGCCATGGCCGTCCAGGTCGCCCGGTCCACCGGGCAGACCACCGCCCGTCTGGCCGAATGGCAGATCGATTCCTTTCTGGAGGGTCTGACCGAGCCCCCGGAACCGGGGATGACGCGCACCGAGGTGACGTACCCCCTGATCGAACTGCTTCTGCCCGAGCTGGAGGAGTTCCTCGTCTACGTCTGGCGCCGCCAGCTCGCCGCCGCCACCGGCCGGGTCGTGCAGGCGGCGGACGACGAGGAGATGGTCGACCGCCGTCTCGCCGTCGGCTTCGCGGACCTGGTCGGCTTCACCCGGCTGACGCGCCGCATGGAGGAAGAGGAGCTCGGCGAACTCGTCGAGGCCTTCGAGACCACCGCGGCGGACCTGGTGGCGGCCCACGGGGGTCGGCTCATCAAGACACTGGGCGACGAGGTGCTCTACTCCGCGGACGACGCCGGTGTCGCCGCCGAGATCGCGTTGCGGCTCATCGAGACGATGGCGAACGACGAGACGATGCCGGAGCTGCGCGTCGGCATCGCCTTCGGCACGGTGACCACCCGGATGGGCGACGTGTTCGGTACGACCGTGAACCTGGCGAGCCGCCTCACGTCGATAGCGCCGCGGGACGCCGTCCTCGTCGACGGAGCCTTCGCGGAGGAGCTGACCCGCACCGGTGACGCTCCCGCCTCCGAGGCGGAGGCCGCCGAGGCCGCGGCCACGGCGGAGAAGGAGGGCGAGGAACCCCCCTCGTACCGCTTCGCGCTCCAGCCGATGTGGCAGCGGCCCGTTCGTGGACTCGGCGTCATCGAACCGTGGCTGCTGGCCCGCCGCGCCGACGAGTCGTAGCACTTCCCCTCAACCGAGCCGAGCCGAGCAAGGCCTTGCGAACAGGGCCTTCGCCGGGCACGGCTGTGGCGCGTGTCCGGCCGCGTCGAGCTCCGCCGGTCCGTGCTGGTTCGTGAGCCCGGTCGGTGCGCCGGTACGCCCGCCGGGGGCGCACGGCAGGTACGTACGTCGGCCGGTCGCCCGCCGGACGCCTCGCCCCGGGTCATTCGCCGTGGCCGGGTGACAGCAACCCGTTCACGCAGATTCCTACGATCGGTACGCACACGTTCGGCGGCTGGTGCGGCGGCGCCGGCGCGGGGGTGGTCGGGGACGGGGGCGGCGTGTGCCGCGGGGTCGTAGCGGTGGGGGCCGGTGTCGACGGCCGGGGCGGTGGTGTCGTCATGGGGGCCGTGGGGATGCCGGTGCTGCCCGGTGCGGTGGTGGCGGGGGCCTCGCCGCGGGCCGCCGGGATCACGGCGGGGGTCGTCGGGATCGACGTCGGGATCGAGGCCGGGATCCGGCCGGTGTCCGAGGTGGGCGCCGGGCTCGTCCCGCCCATCGCGGCGCTCGCCGGTGCGGCCCCGGGGTGCGTGGGCGTGGGCATGGCCTCGACGGTGGGCACGGCGTCGTCCGCCGCGTCGGTGTCCGTGGCCGTCGCGACCGGCTCCGCCTCCGCGTTCCCTCCGCCCCCGGTCACCGCGTCCGGTGTCATCCGGGTCAGGCTCAGCACTCCCGCGGCGAGCGCGAGTCCCCCTACGGCGAAGAGCACCCGGCGCGGCCGGGGTCGGCGGTGCCGGCCCCGGACGGCATGGAGCCGGACGGGTGCGGGGTCGTTGTCGCCGGGTGCGTCGGCGGGCCCGCGGACGCCGGACGACCGCGGCGCCGGAACGATCCCTCGCCCCCGACCAGCGCGATCCGCCCCGACCTCCACCCTCTGGGTGCCTGTCGTGGCGCCGGCCTCCACCCTCTGAGCGCCTGCCGGGGTCCCGGCCTCCACCCTCTGGGTGCCTGTCGCGGTCCCGGATTCCGGCCCCTGAGCGCCTGGCGCCGTTCCAGCTCCGCGTGCTCGCGTGGCCGCCACGGCGCCGGCCGTCAGCCCTCTGGGTGCGGTGGCCCAGATCTTTGCGGCCCTGGCCGGCGTGGCCCCGGCCCTCCCGGCGCCGGCTGCTCCGGAGCCGGGCTTCGTGGCTCCTGTTGCCGCAGTCCGTGTGTCCGGGCCACCGGCCTCAGCGGACCTGACGTCCGCGGCCCCGGCCTGCCCGGCGTCGGCCGCCGGTGCGGTGCGGGTCGCCGTGGCCCGGGCGTCGATGGCGCCCGGCGTCGTCGTGCCGACCGTCAAGGGTCGGGTGGCCGTGGCGTCGGCTTTCGTGGCTCCAGCCGGGGAGGACCCGGCCGCCCCGACCCCGGTGTTCCCGCTTCCGGTCGTTGCGGCGCCGGTCTCCATGGCCCTCGCGCTGCCCGCCCGCGCGGCGCCGGTCGCCGTGCCCCCTGCGTCGGCGTCACCCGTCGTGGCCCCCGCTGCCGTCACGTCGTTCTTCGTGGTGGGGGCCCCGGCGGTGCCCGTCCGCACGGTGGTCGTTCGCACGGTGGTCGCGTTCAGGGCGCCGAACGCGGTGGCGCTGAGCGGCTTGGGGGCGGACATCGCCGTGCTGAGCGGCGTGACGCGGATCCACTGGGTATCCGCCGGTGGGGCTTCGGCCGTCGCGGCCCCGGCCGATGAGGACCCGGCCGTCGTGGAGTGGCACCGCTGGGGGCCGACTGCCGTGGAGCGGGACGCCGCCGAGTTCGACGGTGCCGCTGTGCCGGTCGGTGGCGGGCAGCCCGTCAGGGTGTCGGGCGCGGTGGCCTCGGACGCCCTGGGGGCCGGCGGTCGCTTGAGTGTGCGTCGCGGGCCCGGCCGGGTGCTGGTGGCCTGCGGTGTTTCGCGGTTCGTCATGGTCGTCCCTCCCCGGTGTGCCGGTGTCCCGAATGCGCTTCGGCGGTGCGCAGGTTATGCGCGGTCTGGGGGCGGAGAAACGGAGTTGGGCGGTATGTCACTCGAACGAGGAGGTACGGCACGAGGGGCGGGTTTCGCCGGACGGCCTCGGCTGCGATGATCGGGGCGTCGATAGTTAACCCGCGTTAACCGGGAGGATGTCATGGCGCAGCAACGGGCGGACCAGGGGACGGAGTCGGACGAGCGGAGGTTCGGGGAGTTCGTCGCCGTACGGCGCCACGGGCACGTCGCCGAGCTCGTCCTCGACCGGCCGAAGGCCATGAACGCCGTGTCCACGGACATGGCGCGTTCAATCGCCGGTGCCTGCGACGCCCTCGCGGCCGACCGGGACGTACGCGTGGTCGTGCTCACCTCCACCCACGAGCGTGCCTTCTGCGTCGGCGCCGACCTGAAGGAGCGCAACTCCTTCACCGATGCCGAGCTGGTGCGCCAGCGGCCGGTCGCGCGAGCCGCGTACACCGGTGTCCTGGAGCTGCCGATGCCGACCGTCGCCGCTGTGCACGGTTTCGCGCTGGGCGGCGGGTTCGAGCTGGCGCTGTCCTGCGACCTGATCGTGGCCGACCGTACGGCGGTCGTCGGACTGCCCGAGGTGTCCGTCGGCGTGATCCCCGGAGGCGGCGGTACGCAGCTGCTGCCGCGCCGGGTCGGCGCCGCGCGCGCGGCCGAGCTCATCTTCTCGGCCCGGCGTCTGGAGGCGGCCGAGGCGCGGGAGTTGGGGCTGGTGGACGAGCTGGTGGAGGCGGGGCAGGACAGGGCGGAAGCGCTCGCGATGGCGGCCCGTGTCGCCGCGAATTCCCCGGTCGGGCTGCGCGCCGCCAAGCGTGCCCTGCGGCTCGGTCACGGACTCGACCTGCGCGCCGGTCTGGAGGTCGAGGACGCGGCCTGGCGGTCCGTCGCCTTCTCCGGGGACCGGGCGGAGGGGGTCGCCGCGTTCAACGAGAAGCGCAAGCCGGAGTGGCCGGGGCAGTGACCCCTGCGATCCGCCGTTTCCCGGCCTGATTCCGGTTCAGCCCACGGTCTGGTCCGCAGCCCGGTCCTCGGTCCGGTCCGTAGCCCGGTCCACGGTCCGTTCCCCGGTTCGGGTCACGCGGCTCGGACCCCTGTTCGCCCTACCAATGTCCCAAATGTGAGCAAATATCCCTAGCCTGGGGTGATGGGTGAGGACGATCGGCTGAGGGCCGTGGTGACGCTGGCGCAGGGAATGGCGGCGGCGCGCACCCCGCGGGAGTCGTGGCGGGCCGCGGCGCTCGGCGCATGTCACGCGCTGGCCGGGAGCTTCGCCGCGCTCTCCTTGTGGGAGCGCGAACTCGGCCGGCTGCGGGTGCTCGCCAACGTGGGCGACCGCGCCCCGGACGAGGACGAGTTCCCCGACGGGGAGGCGTACCCGGTGCACCAGTTCCCGGAGATCACCGAGTTCCTGCACGAGCGATGGGCGGGCGGCGGCGGACCCAACGCCTGGGTCGAGACCGCCGACGGCCCGGCGGCCGGTCCCGCCGGATACTGCCACCAGCGTGTCGCCGCGCTGCGCAGGCGCGGGCGCGGCTGCTGTGTCGTCGCGCCGATCGTGCTGCACGGACGGGCCTGGGGCGAGCTCTACGTGGCCCGTCCGGTCGGCGCCCCCGTCTTCGGCCGGGCCGACGCCGACTTCGCGACCGTCCTCGCCTCCGTGGTCGCCGCAGGGATCGCCCAGACCGAGCGCCTGGAGGAGGCCCGGCGCCTCGCCTACACCGACGCCCTGACCGGACTGGCCAACCGCCGCGCCGTGGACGTACGTCTCGACGAGGCCGTCGAGCGGCACAAGGAGGACGGCGCCGTGGTCAGTCTCGTCGTCTGCGACCTCAACGGGCTCAAGCGCGTCAACGACACCCGGGGGCACGCCGTCGGCGACCGGCTCCTCGAACGGTTCGGGTCGGTGCTCTCGCTGTGCGGGGCCATGCTCCCGGGCACCCTCGCCGCGCGGCTGGGCGGCGACGAGTTCTGTCTGCTGGCGGTGGGCCCGCCGGCGGACGAAGTGGTCCGTATCGCCGACGAACTCTGCCGCCGCGCGTCCGAGTTGGAGCTGGGGGAGGGCGTGGCGTGCGGGGTCGCCTCGACCGAGGACCCGATCGGCCCCGTACGGTCGGCGCGCCGGCTGTTCCGGCTGGCGGACGCGGCCCAGTACCGCGCGAAGGCCGTCCGGGCCGCGAAGCCCGTGGTCGCCGGGCGCGAGGGTCCCGACGATCCCGTCGTACGCCTGGCGGACGCGCCGTCGCCCACGGTGGGTGAACGCCGCAGGTTCCGCGGCCGGCACGACCGGCCTCAGGCGCCATGACGATGCGACCGGCCCCGTACGCCATGACGATATGGGTGGGCTCGCCGGTGATCGGGCCCCGTCCGTGAGGCGGCGCGGGCGTCCGCTGTGACGTGCGACGGGGTAAGGGGCCAACCGGCCACCCACTAGTGACATCACGGCATTCACTGCGTACGCTCCTGAATATGGATATGCACACTGTGGTGGTGGGGACGTCCGGAATGACCGCGTCCGACGTTCTCGCCGTGGCGCGCGACGGCGCCCGGATCGAGCTCTCCGGTGAGGCGGTGGCGGCCCTCGCCGCGGCCCGCGAGATCGTGGACGCGCTGGCCGCGAAGCCGGAGCCCGTCTACGGCGTCTCCACCGGCTTCGGCGCCCTGGCGAGCCGGCACATCAGCCCGGAACTGCGCGCCCAGCTGCAGCGCAACATCGTCCGCTCGCACGCCGCCGGCATGGGCCCGCGCGTCGAGCGCGAGGTCGTCCGCGCGCTGATGTTCCTGCGGCTCAAGACCGTCTGCTCCGGGCACACCGGTGTGCGGCCCGAGGTCGCGCAGACCATGGCGGACATCCTGAACGCGGGCATCACCCCGGTCGTCCACGAGTACGGCTCGCTCGGCTGCTCCGGCGACCTGGCGCCGCTGTCCCACTGCGCCCTGACCCTGATGGGCGAGGGGGACGCCGAGGGTCCCGACGGAGTCGTGCGGCCCGCGGGCGAACTGCTCGCCGAGGCCGGGATCGCCCCCGTCGAACTGCGCGAGAAGGAGGGCCTCGCCCTCCTCAACGGCACCGACGGCATGCTCGGCATGCTGGTCATGGCCCTCGCCGACCTGGAGATGCTGTACAAGTCGTCCGACGTCGCCGCCGCGCTCTCCCTCGAAGCGCTGCTCGGTACGGACAAGGTCCTCGCCCCCGAGCTGCACGCCATCCGCCCGCACCCCGGCCAGGGCGCCAGCGCCGCCAACATGCTGGCCGTGCTGAAGGGTTCGGAGCTCACCGGCCACCACCAGGACGACGCCCCGCGCGTCCAGGACGCCTACTCCGTGCGGTGCGCCCCGCAGGTCGCCGGCGCCGGCCGGGACACCCTCGCGCACGCCCGTACGGTCGCCGAGCGCGAGCTGGCCTCCGCCGTCGACAACCCGGTCGTGCTGCCCGACGGCCGTGTGGAGTCGAACGGCAACTTCCACGGTGCCCCGGTCGCCTACGTCCTGGACTTCCTCGCCATCGCGGCGGCCGACCTCGGCTCCATCGCCGAGCGCCGTACCGACCGGCTGCTCGACAAGAACCGTTCGCACGGCCTGCCGCCGTTCCTCGCGGACGACGCCGGCGTCGACTCGGGCCTGATGATCGCCCAGTACACGCAGGCCGCGCTGGTCAGCGAGATGAAGCGGCTGGCCGTACCGGCGTCCGCCGACTCCATCCCCTCCTCCGCCATGCAGGAGGACCACGTCTCCATGGGCTGGTCGGCCGCGCGCAAGCTGCGTACCTCCGTGGACAACCTGACCCGCATCGTGGCGATCGAGCTGTACGCCGCCACGCGTGCCATCGAACTGCGCGAGGGCCTGGCCCCGGCCCCGGCGTCAAGGGCGGTCATCGACGCCGTCCGCGCGGCCGGCGTCCAGGGCCCCGGCCCGGACCGCTTCCTCGCCCCCGACCTGGCGGCGGCGGACGCGTTCGTACGCGCGGGCGGCGTGGTGGCCGCGGTGGAACCCGTGACCGGCCCGCTCGCCTAGGACCTGCACCGACGGCGTTCCGTCGTACGTGGGCCGGGCACTCCCCGGCCCACGTGCCCGGCCCACGTACCTCGCCTCGCACCCTCGCCTCAGCGTGTGCTACTGTCTCATTGATACGTTTTTGGTACCCATTTACTTTGTGCGCCTGATCGGAATCCTCCGCAGGCGCGTTTTGTTTTACCGGCATCTCCGGCATTACCCGGTGCATCTCCGGATGGGGGCCCACTACCTGTTCAGGAGAACAACATGGCTACTGGCACCGTGAAGTGGTTCAACTCGGAAAAGGGCTTCGGCTTCATCGAGCAGGACGGCGGCGGCCCCGACGTCTTCGCCCACTACTCGAACATCGCCAGCTCCGGCTTCCGTGAGCTCGTCGAGGGCCAGAAGGTCTCCTTCGAGGTCACGCAGGGCCAGAAGGGCCTGCAGGCGGAGAACATCCTCCCCGCCTAGTTCGAGGCGCGCTTTTCCAGAGCCGGGTCCCGCCCCTTCGGGTGCGGGTCCCGGCTCAGCGCTGTGACAGCTCATGCAGTCGGTGAGCGCTGTGTGTGCAGTCCGTGGGGCCCAGGAAGGAAATCCAGATCCAGCATGACTCGATCCGAACGTCCCGTCCGTAAGCGGCCGGCAAACGCACGCGCCGCACAGACCGGCGGCTCCGCGAAGAGCGCAGGCCGGGGCGCCGCCCGCGGTGGCGCCCGCAAGGTCGCGCCGCCGCAGGAGTTCTCCCTGCCCGAGACCGTCACACCGGCGCTGCCCGCCGTCGAGTCCTTCGACGCGCTGGACATGCCGGCCGCCCTGACGAAGACCCTCGCGGCCCAGGGTGTCACCGATCCCTTCCCGATCCAGGGCGCCACGCTGCCCAACTCCCTCGCCGGGCGCGATGTGCTCGGCCGGGGACGCACCGGCTCCGGCAAGACGCTCGCCTTCGGGCTCGCGCTCCTCGCCCGCACCGCCGGCCGCCGTGCCGAGCCGAAGAACCCGCTCGCGCTCGTCCTGGTCCCCACGCGCGAACTCGCCCAGCAGGTCGACGACGCGATCACGCCGTACGCCACCGCCGTCAACCTGCGTGTGGCCACGGCCGTCGGCGGGATGTCGATCGGCCGCCAGGCCGGCACGCTGCGCCGCGGTGTCGAGGTCCTCGTGGCCACCCCCGGGCGGCTGAAGGACCTCATCGAGCGGGGCGACTGCGCCCTCGGCCAGGTCGCGATCACCGTGCTGGACGAGGCCGACCAGATGGCCGACATGGGCTTCATGCCGCAGGTCACCGCGCTGCTCAAGCAGGTCGAGCCGGGCGGTCAGCGACTGCTCTTCTCGGCCACGCTCGACAAGAACATCGACCGGCTCGTCAAGATGTTCCTCACCGACCCCGTGGTGCACTCCGTCGACCCGTCCGCGGGCGCGGTGACGACCATGGAGCACCACGTGCTGCACGTCGCCGACGAGACCGACAAGAAGGCGGTCGCGACGCGGATCGCCGCCCGCGACGGCCGGGTGATCCTCTTCGTCGACACCAAGCGCGGCGCCGACCGCTTCACCAAGCGGCTGCTCGCCAGCGGTGTCCGGGCCTCCGCCCTGCACGGCGGGCGCAGCCAGCCGCAGCGCAACCGCACCCTCGACCAGTTCAAGAACGGCCAGGTCACCGCGCTCGTCGCCACCAACGTGGCGGCCCGCGGCATCCACATCGACGACCTCGACCTCGTGGTCAACGTCGACCCGCCGACCGACCACAAGGACTACCTCCACCGCGGCGGCCGCACGGCCCGCGCGGGAGAGTCCGGCAGCGTCGTCACGCTGGTGCTCCCCGAGCAGAAGCGTGAGATGACCCGGCTGATGGCGGACGCCGGCATCACGCCGCGCACCGCCCGCGTCAAGTCCAGCGACGAGGAACTCGCCCGCCTCACCGGCGCCCGCGAGCCCTCCGGCGTCCCGGTCGTCATCGAGGTCCCGCAGCAGGCCGAGCAGCCGAAGCAGCGGCCCAAGGCGCGGCGTGCCACCGGGGGCGGGGCCAGGCGGCCCTCGGTCGCCGGCGGCACCGCCGGGCGTACGGGCGCCGGGTCGGACGGCCAGGGCCGCCAGCAGCGCGGCGGACGTCCGGACACCGGCGGCGCGACGGGTGGCACGGCCACCGGGCGCCGCAACGGCACTGGCGGAGCGGCCGCCGGCCGTCGTACGGAATCCGGTGGCGGCGCGGGCCGTCGTACGGAGGCCGGTGGTAGCGCCGGTCGTCGTACGGAGACCGGTGGCGGCGCGGGTGCCGGTCGCTCCGGCGGTCGCGGGCGTGCTCCGCAGCGCGGTGGTCAGAGCGGCGGCCAGAGCGGTGGCGGCCGCAGGGCCGCCTGACCGGATCGGATCCGTTCGGCTTCGCCGCGGCCCCGTGCCCCCTCCGGGGCGCGGGGCCGCGGCATGTCCTGCCTCGGCTGCATGCCCGGCCTCCGCCGCATGCCCGGCCTCCGGCCCCTTGGCGCCCGGTCGTGACCGACCGCAACCGATCGACTACGGAACGCGGTTCGCGGTTCGTACGACGCTCGGGAACCGGGCTGCGTGCTGCGGGGGTTCAGACGTCGCCGAGGAACCCGGGATCGACGCCGTCGAGCTTGAGGGCGAAGTCCCGGTGCAGGCTGAGGATTTCGGCAAGCGGCACCGCGCGGCGGCTCGTCGACATGAGGTCGCGTCGCGCCTCCGCCGACCACAGGAACGGCATCACGGACAGCCCCTGCGTGCCCGTCAGGGCGCCGGACTCGGCGCGCCAGCCGGGCCAGCGCAGCGTGTCGTAGAAGTGGTCCGTGCCCTCGCCGAGGAGCCACTGGAGCCATGCCCCGTGGCCGACTTCGAGCGCCTCCCACTTCAGTGAGTCCGGCGCGAAGTACACGACCTCGCCGGGGTGCCCGGGACGCCCCACGGACTCCGGGTCGGCGCCGTTGAGGACGAACACCCCGCCCAGTACGTCGTGGCCGACGACGAGTCCGCCGTCCCGTGGGCGCCAGTGCGGATCGAACCGCTCGGGGAATCCGTTGACCTCGGCCAGCGAGGGAAGGTCCGTCGAGCCGCCCGGCAGCCCCGTCGGCGGATCCTCGGCCGGACTGCCGTAGATCCGCAGCCAGCCGCTGTCCAGCACCACGCCGCCGCAGTTGAGCACCATCCCGCCCAGCCAGGACCGCGCGGTGATCTGTAGTTGGTGCAGGCTCGCGCGGCCCAGTTCGGGGTCCACCGGAGGTACTTCCATGGACACCCCGCTGGCGGCGAGCGCCTTGGACAGCAGCGGCCAGGCCGGTTCCTCGACGTCGGTCAGCTCGCTCAGGTCTCGCATGGCTTCCCTGTGGGTTGTCCGGAGCTCGGTCGATGCGCTCAGTAGGCAATCATGCGCTCACGGCGCACGGAATACGTCACGAATCCGGCGCCGAGGCAAAGGAAGAGCGTGCCCCCGACGAGATACGGCGTCGTGTCCACGGCGCCGGTGTCGGCGAGCCTGGTCCCGTCACCGCCGGACAGCGTGTACGCCCCGGAGACCGACTCCGTGGGGATCCGTGCCGTGGCGGTGACGGTCGGTGCGGACGCCGGCGCCGTCGCGCTCGGAGTGGGTACGTCCTGGGTCGCGTTGGCGGACGGGACGAACCACAGGGCACCCAGGAGGGTCCCCGCTGCGGTGGCGGTCAGCAACGATCGACGTGCGGCGGACACGAAATATCGATCCCCTTGTGGCGCTTGCGAATTGGCCGTGTGGGGCGATGCTAATGAAAGGCGCGGGTCGCGGGAAAGTCGCGCATCCCATGGGCCGTACGCTCCCTCCCATGAGTACCTCTGAGACATCACGCTTTGTCCGGCTTCGTGTCGAACTTGTGCTGGAAATCGATGACGCCGACGCCGTCACCAAGGCCGCGCTGCGCCGGATCGGCGACGACGCCGACATGCCGGCCGATGAACGGTCGCACGCCGAGGGCGCAGTGACGGAAGACACGGCCGAGGCCCTGGCGTATCTCGTTGACCCGTTCGACCTGGTCAGTGAGGTGCCCGGGATCGAACTCGCCCAGGCGTCCTGGAGCAGTGAGCCCATTGACTACGATCCCGATTCGCCGGATTGGGACATCGACGAGGATGATGCCGACGAGGACGACGAGGAAGACGTGCACGGCTGACGCGGTTCGGGATTTGTGTGACCCCGGTCGGCAACCGCCGTCCGGGGTTCCTCGTGTCCGGTGACGCACTGCCGTGTCCGGTGACGCACCGCCCACCCCCGCACCACGTCGGTCCGCGTGTCCGAACTCGGTGAACGTGGCGTGGACCACACTTCCACGGGAAGTGGAACGGGGCGAACCGGTTGCGGCGTTGACATTGGTTATGGGGATCCCGTGGTCCTTTCGTGATTCGGCAACGATGGAGAAGCGTGTGATGACGGACAGTAAGCGGCGCAAGGGTCTGATGACCGCGTCCGCACTGCTCGGCGGGGTGCTGGTGCTCTCTGCGTGCAGCGGAGGCGGAAGCAAGGCCGGCGCGTCGGACGGCGGCGACCCCACGTCGCAGGCCAAGGTCGACGAGGCGGCAGCCAAGAAGACCTCCGAGGCTCTGATCAAGATCACGCCCGCGGACGGCTCCGACAACGCCTCGATCAACAACGGCACCGCGGTCACGGTCAGCAAGGGCTCGCTCACGTCCGTCACGATGACGACCGCGTCCGGCACGGCCGTCGCCGGTCAGATATCTGCGGACAAGAAGAGCTGGAAGCCCCTCAACCGGCTGGACCGCGCCACCACGTACAAGATCGCCGCTGTGGCCGCCGACTCCGCGGGCCGCACGGCCAACGAGAACGCGTCGTTCACCACGGTCTCCCCGGCCAACAGCTTCATCGGCAACTTCACGCCGGAGGACGGCTCCACCGTCGGCGTCGGCATGCCGGTCTCGATCAACTTCAACAAGGCGATCACCAACAAGGCCGCGGTGCAGAAGGGGATCACCGTCTCCTCCAGCAGCGGCCAGGAGGTCGTCGGGCACTGGTTCAACGCCAACCGCCTGGACTTCCGCCCCGAGAACTACTGGACCGGCGGCTCCACCGTCACCCTCAAGCTGAACCTGGACGGTGTCCAGGGCGCGAGCGGTGTCTACGGTGTGCAGCAGAAGACGGTCACCTTCAAGATCGGCCGCAACCAGGTCTCCATCGTCGACGCCCAGACCAAGACGATGCAGGTCACCCAGGACGGCAAGGTCATCAAGACCATCCCGATCTCCGCGGGTGCTCCGGACCACACGACGTACCAGGGTCAGATGGTGATCTCCGAGAAGTTCAAGGAGACCCGGATGGACGGCTCGACGGTCGGCTTCAAGAAGAACGACGGCAAGGGCGAGTACGACATCAAGGACGTGCCGCACGCCATGCGTCTGTCGAACTCCGGCACCTTCATCCACGGCAACTACTGGGGCGCGAAGTCCGTCTTCGGCTCCGTCAACACCAGCCACGGCTGTGTCGGTCTGTCCGACACCAAGGGCGCGGGCGACCCCAACACGCCCGCCGCGTGGTTCTTCAACAACTCGCTGATCGGTGACGTCGTGGTCGTCAAGAACACCGGCGACAAGGCCATCGCCCCGGACAACGGCCTCAACGGCTGGAACCTGGACTGGGCGGCCTGGAAGGCCGGTTCGGCCGTCTGATACCGAAGCACCACCCGACGCCGATGCGGCGGCGGCCCCCACGGGCCGCCGCCGCATCGGCGTTTCCCAAAGATTCCTGGGCCCGGCCACAGCCTTCTCATCGTTCTCTTATTCCGGCCTTATGCCTTCATCACGCGCCGTACCTAGCTTGCGGCCATGTTCTTCACCTACCTGAGGCGCGAACTGCGCCGCCGCAGAAAGGCGGCCCTCGTCGTCGCCTCCGGGCTCGCCCTGGGCATAGCCCTGGTCATCGTGGTCAGTTCCGTGTCCTCGGGCATGGAGAAGGCCCAGGGCAAGGTCCTCCAGTCGCTGTACGGACTGGGGACCGACATGACGGTCACGAAGGCCGCCGCGCCGGCCACCGGCACCAGCCAGGGGCCGCGCTTCAACTTCGACGCGAACGACAGCGGTTCGGACAAGGAGCAGAGCAGCGACCGCGTGATGGTGCAGGGCTTCCAGACCCTGGCCTCTTCGACCGTCGCCAAGGTCGACTCCCAGAAGGGCGTCGCGGACGCCGTCGGCGGACTGAGCCTCCGAGTCATCCGGATCAACGGCCAGTTCACCCGTGGTCAGTTCCAGCAGAACCCCAACAGCGGTAGCGGGCAGCGCGGTCGGGGTGGTGCCCAGCCTTCGCCGCAGGGCACCGTCAAGGGCGGCGGCGCCAACTTCGACGTCAACAACTACTCGGTGTTCGGCACCGACGTCACCAAGCCCGCCCTGGGCCCGCTGACTTCGTCGAAGATCACCAGCGGTCGTACGTTCAAGACCTCCGAGACGAACGCCAAGGTCGTCGTCGCGGACACGTCGTACGCCAAGGAGAAGAAGCTCAAGCTCGGTGGCACCGTCACCATCAAGAGCGTCAAGTACAAGATCGTCGGCATCGCGACACCCGACAGCGGTGACGCGGCGGCCAACCTCTACATCCCGCTGCAGCAGGCGCAGACGCTCAGCGACTCCAAGAACAAGGTCACCACGATCTACGTCAAGGCGTCCGACTCGCAGCAGATCTCCGGCGTCAAGAGCACCATCCAGAAGAACATCTCGGGCACGACGGTCACCACCTCCGCGGACCTCGCGAAGACCGTCTCCGGCTCCCTGTCCACCGCCTCCAACCTCGCCTCGAACGTGGGCAAGTGGCTGTCGATCGCGGTGCTCGTGGCCGCGTTCCTGGTCGCCGGTCTGCTCACCTCCTCCGCCGTCTCCCGCCGGGTGCGCGAGTTCGGCACCCTCAAGGCACTCGGCTGGAAGTCGAGCCGGGTGACCCGCCAGGTGGTCGGCGAGGCCATCGTCAACGGCCTGGTCGGCGGCGCCCTCGGTATCGCCCTCGGCCTCGCGGGCGCCTACCTCGTCACCGAGATCAGCCCCAACCTCCAGGCACAGCTGGGGAACACGGGCGGCGGCCAGGGCGGCGGCCCCGGCGGTGGTGGCGGCTTCGGTGGTGGCGGCTTCGGCGGAGGCGGCTTCGGCGGGCCCGGACGGCAGACCGCCTCCAAGGCCCTCGACGTCGTGCTCACCGCGCCCGTCAGTGTCGACACCATCGTCGTCGCGGTCGTCCTGGCCGTCGCCGGCGGTCTGATCGCCGGCGCCTTCGGCGGCTGGCGCGCCTCCCGGCTGCGTCCCGCGGACGCCCTGCGCCGCGTCGAATAAGCCCCGCCCCCTTACGTACTTACGTATCCCAGGAGTTGCACCATGTACGAACTCAGAGGCGTCACCAAGCGCTACAAGCGGGGCAAGGAAACGATCGACGCGCTCGCCGGGGTCGACCTGACGATCGCGGACGGTGACCGGCTCGTCATCCAGGGCCCCACCGGCGGCGGCAAGTCCACCCTTCTCCAGATGCTCGGCGGGCTCGACCGTCCCACCGCGGGCAGTGTCGAACTCGACGGCACCGACATGGCGAAGCTGTCCGAGGCGAGACTCACCAAGGTCCGCAGCGAGAACGTCGGCTTCGTCTTCCAGAGCTTCAACCTGATCCCCACGCTCACCGCCCAGGAGAACGTCGAGACCGCGCTCGTACCGCTGCGCGTGAAGGCGAAGGAGCGGCGCGAACGGGCCGCCGCGGCACTGGAGTCCGTGGGGCTCGCCGAGCGGCTCGGACACCTGCCCGCCGAACTGTCGGGCGGCCAGCAGCAGCGTGTGGCGATCGCCCGCGCCCTGGTCAAGCAGCCCAAGGTCCTGCTGGCGGACGAGCCCACCGGAAACCTCGACGAGTCCATGCGCGACGAGATCATGGACGTGCTCGAAGCCATGTGGAAGGAGCACGGGCTCACCTTCATCATGGTCACGCACGACTCCTCGATCGCGAAGAAGGCCCCGCGCGTCGCGACCATCCGCAAGGGGAAGCTCACCGTCAAGGAGAACGCGGGAGCCTAGCGGGGACGGGCCGAACGACCTCGGTCCCCGATACACCGCGGGGGAGTGAGCCCGCGGACCTCGGTCCCAGATACACCGCGGGGGAAGTGAGCCCGCAGCGAACGGGCCACCGGAAACAGGGCTTCCGGTGGCCGTTCGTGTTTGTGTGGGGACATGACCGTTTCGACAGTCGAATACATCCGCTACCGGATTCCCGAGCAGCAGTCGGCCGAGTTCCTGGCCGCCTACACCCGGGCCGCCGTCCAGCTCGCCGCGGCCCCGCAGTGCGTCGACTACGAACTCGCCCGCTGCGAGGAGGACTTCGAGCACTTCATCCTGAGGATCACCTGGACCTCGACGGAGGACCACGTCGAGGCCTTCCGCAAGTCGGAGCTCTTCGACGACTTCCTCGCTGAGATCCGCCCCTACATCGGCAGCATCGAGGAGATGCGCCACTACAAGCCGACATCGGTGCGCGGCCGGGGCGCCTCCGTGCCCACGCTCTACGCCCGGGCGGGCGGTGCCGAGGCCTTCTCCCGCCTCACGGAAGCCTTCTACGACAAGGTCCTCAAGGACGACCTCCTCGCGCCCCTGTTCGCGGATCTTGCGCCCGAACACGCCGTCCATGTCGCCCTCTGGCTCGGCGAGGTCTTCGGCGGACCGCCGGCGTACTCCGAGACCCAGGGCGGTCACGGCCATATGGTCGCCAAACACCTGGGCAAGGGCATCACGGAGGTCCAGCGCCGCCGCTGGGTCAACCTGATCCAGGACGCCGCCGACGACGCGGGCCTTCCCACCGACGCCGAGTTCCGCTCCGCCTTCCTCGCGTACACCGAGTGGGGCACGCGGCTGGCCGTCTACTATTCCGGCCCGGACGCCAAGCCGCCGGCGGAGCAGCCGGTACCGAAGTGGACCTGGGGGGCCGCGCCGCCGTACCAGCCGTGAGTCGTGAGTCGTGAGCCCTGACCGGCGATCCGTGAGCCGTCGGCGGTGATCGGTTACTGGGGTGAGGGCGTGCCCGCGCGGGTCGCGTCCGTTCCCCACGAGGCCAGCAACCGCAGCGCCTCCGCCGAGCTCGACCCCGGCTCCGCGTGATACGTCACCAGCGCCAGCTCGGCGTCGCCGACCAGCCGGAACGACTCGAACTGCAACGCGAGGTCGCCCACCAGCGGATGCCGCAACAGCTTCACCCCGTGGCTCTTCTCCTTCACGTCGTGCGTCGCCCACAGCCGCCGGAAGTCCTCGCTCTTCACGGACAGCTCCCCGACCAGCGCGGCCAGCCGCGGATCGTCCGGATGGCAGCCCGCGTCCATGCGCAGCAGGCAGACGATGTCGATCGCCTTCTGCTCCCACTCCACGAACAGGTCCCGGTACTCGGGCCTGAGGAAGACCATCCGCGCCCAGTTCCGCTCCTGCGGCGGCAGCTCCGACCAGTCCCCGAAGACGGCCGCGGCCATCCGGTTCCAGACGAGCACGTCGGAGCGCCGCCCGGTGATGTACGCCGGGACGCCGTCGAGCGTGTCGAGCAGCTGACGCAGGGCGCCGCGCACCTGCTGCGGCCGGGCCGCCTGCTTCTTCTTGTGCTGCTTGGGCTTCGCGAGGTGCGTGAGGTGGTTGTGCTCGGCATCCGTCAGCCGCAGCGCCCGCGCGATGGAGTCCAGCACCTCCGCCGACACATTGCGCCCGTTGCCCTGCTCAAGGCGCGTGTAATAGGCGACGGACACTCCGGCCAGCTGGGCCAGCTCCTCGCGGCGCAGTCCGGGCACCCGGCGGTGCCGCCCGAAGTCGGGCATCCCGACGTCCTCCGGCTTCAGTCGGGCGCGGCGGCTGCGCAGGAACTCGCTGAGTTCGGCGCGCCGGTCGAGCGGGTGGGCCGCCTCACCGGCGGGCCCCACAGAGGGCTGTTCATCCATCCATCCAGTATTCACGGTCGTACGCTGCGGAGCCTGACCCCGCCAGTGGTAGGACCAGCGGACATACGCAGAGCCGTGACCTGGGTGAATCCTGGGGGAGCGGGCAGGCTGGACGTCGTGCCCGACGGAAGACAGCCGGGCACGGTCCACCCCCCTTCCGAGGAGAACCCCGGCATGACCACTGTCGTTGCGTACGCCGCTCCCGCCGCCAAGGCTCCGCTGGAGCGCACCACCATCGAGCGTCGCGAGGTCGGAGAGCACGACGTCCTGATCGACATCAAGTTCGCCGGCATCTGCCACTCCGACATCCACCAGGCCCGCGAGGGCTGGGGAGCGGCCACCTTCCCGATGGTGCCGGGCCACGAGATCGCCGGCATCGTCTCCGAGGTCGGCTCCGGCGTCACCAAATTCAAGGTCGGCGACCGTGTGGGCGTCGGCTGCCTGGTCGACTCCTGCCGCGAGTGCGACAACTGCAAGGCCGGTCTGGAGCAGTACTGCACCGGCGGCGGCGTGGGCACGTACAACTCCGTCGGCAAGGACGGCAAGCCCACCTACGGCGGCTACTCCGAGAAGATCGTCGTCGACGAGAACTACACCCTGCACATTCCCGACGGCATCTCCCTCGACGTGGCCGCGCCGCTGCTCTGCGCCGGCATCACCACGTACTCCCCGCTCAAGCACTGGAACGCGGGTCCCGGCAAGAAGGTCGCCGTCCTCGGCATGGGCGGTCTCGGCCACATGGGCGTCAAGATCGCCCACGCGCTCGGTGCCGAGGTCACGGTCCTCTCCCAGTCGCTGCGCAAGAAGGACGACGGCCTGAAGCTGGGCGCCGACCACTACTACGCCACCAGCGACCCGGAGACCTTCAAGAAGCTGCGCGGCACGTTCGACCTGATCCTTTCCACCGTCTCCGCCCCGCTGGACCTGGACGCCTACCTCGCTCTGCTGCGGACGGACGGCGCCTTCGTGAACGTGGGCGCGCCGGAGGAGCCGGTCCGGCTCAACCTCTTCTCGGTGATCGGCGGCCGCAAGACCCTCGCGGGCTCCGGCATCGGCGGCATCCAGGAGACCCAGGAGATGCTGGACTTCTGTGCGGAGCACGGCTTCGGCGCCGAGATCGAGCTGATCGACGCGACCGAGATCAACGAGGCGTACGAGCGGGTACTGGCGAGCGACGTCCGCTACCGCTTCGTGATCGACACGGCCACGATCTGATCGACACGGCCACGATCCAGTTGATCCCGCCGTCCTGACGCGCAAGGCTCCTGGGCGCCGTTCCGGTCGTACGACCGGAACGGCGCCTTCGTGCTTCCGACGGGATGTGACCTGCGCGGATACCCCGGGCGGGCGGGGCTCGCACGACGGATGTGCGGGAGTGCGATTACTGGATAGAGTCACCCTTTTACACATGGTTGTGGGGACAGCCAAGGGGGCCTCTGGGCTGCCGACAACGGGGGAGGGCCTGCCGCGCATGAGTCGTCGCTCATCTGGTTTCGTCGGCGTCTGGGCCGAGGTGCAACGGCAGCAGCAGCGCCAGCTGGAGCTCGACGCCAGACGGCGGCGGCAGGAAGAACAGCAGGCCCGGGCCCACCAGCGGCGAGCCGCCCAGGAGTACCGCGAGTACCGGCAGGCCGAGGCGCAACGCCGTACCGAAGAACTGGACGCACAGGTCGCCTCGCTGCGGGGCCTTCTCGCCGCGGGTTGCCGGGCCCCCGCCTTCCGGGCCGCCTCGCTCCTGCGCCCCGAACAGATCGAGCCCTTCGCCCCGGGGCCGCTGGCGCAGCCGGTGGTCATGCCGGACATCGGCCAGTACCAGGCGCAGAGCGGCTGGACCGCGAACCGCCGGGCGCAGGCGCAGGCCGAGGCGCAGGCTCGCTTCGAGCGGGACTGGCACGCGGCCCAGGCCGCCGAGGCGCACCGGCAGCGGCAACTGGCTTCGTACCAGCGGGAGTACCAGCAATGGGCGGATGCCCGGCTCGCGGACGTACGCCGGCACAACGCCGGTGTCGTCGAGGTGTCCGACGGGGTCCGCCGCAGGGATCCCGACTCCGTGATCGAGTACTTCTCCGCCGCTCTCTACTCCTCGTCGGCATGGCCGGAGGGCTTCCCGCGCCAGATCGCCGCCGCCTATGACGCCGCGGCCGGGCAACTGGTGCTGGACTGGGAGCTGCCCGCGTACGACGTCGTCCCCGAGGTGAAGTCCGTCCGGTACCTGTCCGGGGCCGATCAGGACAAGGAAACCCCTCGTCCGGTGACCCAGCGGCGGAGCCTGTACCGCGAGGTTCTCGCGCAGTGCGTGCTGCTCGTGCTGCACGAGCTCTTCGGAGCCGATGAACAGGGCGCACTCGAATCGGTGGTCCTGAACGGCTTCGTGGACGGACACGACCCCACGACGGGCCGACCGGGCCACATCTTCCTCACGACGGTCATGGCCGCCCGCTCTTCGTTCCTCGAACTGCACCTGGCGCAGGTGGACCCGGGCAGCTGTCTGGCCGACGGACTGCGCGGGCAGCTCTCGGCCCGGCCGGACCAGCTCACTCCCGTACGGCCGAGCCGTCGGCCGCAGGATGTCGGCAACCGCGTTGTCGCCCACGGCAGCGACGAGGAACCGGATCTGTACGCCATGGATCCGATCGAGTTCGAGGAACTCGTGGCCGACCTCTTCCGGGCCATGGGGATGCAGGCGGTGACGACCCAGCGCTCGAACGACGGCGGCGTGGACGTCGACGCGCTGGACCCGACACCGATCCGGGGCGGCAAGATCGTCGTGCAGGTGAAGCGCTACCGGAACACCGTGCCGCCCACCGCCGTACGCGACCTGTACGGGACCGTGCAGGACGCGGGCGCCAACAAGGGCGTGCTCGTGACGACGTCGGGGTTCGGCCCCGGCTCGCACACCTTCGCCAACGGCAAGCCGCTGGAGCTCATCCCGGGACCTGAACTCGTGGACCTGCTGCATCGCCATGGACTGCGGGGGAGGCTGGGCGACGGCGGCCGCTCGCCCGCGGCAGCGCCGGCGCAACCGTCACGGCCGTCGCAGTCGGCGCCACGGTCACGACCGTCGCAGCCGGCACAGTCTCCGTCGTCGACCACGCAGGTACAGGCCGCTCCGTCGGCACCGGCGGATCCGGGGACCCGGCTGCCCGACGACCACAACATCCTGGGCATGTCGTGGACCGGACGTGTCGCCCTGGACGTCTGCGCACTCGTCTGCCGGGGCGGACGCGTCCTGAGCGACGATCACTTCGTCTTCTACAACAACCCGCGGACACCGGACGGTTCGGTGCGCGCACTGCCCGCGGCGCCGCCCGACAAGGCCGCGATCGGCGTGTCCTTCGACGGGCTGCCGGCGGAGGCCGACAGGTTCGTACTCGTGGCCGCCATCGACCCCGAGGTCAACCCGGACGCCGATCTCTCCGGTTTCACGGACGCCTGTATCCGGCTGCGCGATCCCAACCTCGCCGAACTGGACCGGCTCGACGTCTCCGACGGCAGGCCGGGCGAGACCGCCCTGGTGCTCGGCTCCTTCCGCAGAAGGGCCGACGGGGACTGGAAGTTCGTCCTCGGCGGCAAGGGCTACACGGGCGGTCTGGGAGAACTCGTACGGGACTTCGGCATCGCGGTGGAGTAGGGCGGTGGGGCAGGACAGCGGGCGGCCCCCAGGCCTGTGCCGGGCGGGAGTTGTCCCGTGACAGGCCTGGGGGCCGCCTCTGGCGCGGGCCTTACTGCGAGACGACCGCGCCGTCGTACACGTTGTTCGGAGTGACGATCTGGGTGATGGCCCTGGCGAGCAGCGTGGACGGCTCCTGGCCCTGGGAGGAGGCGTCCGTGTTGATCATGATGACCAGGGTGGCCTTCTTCGAGGGCAGGTAGACGGTCACGGTCTCGTATCCCGGCAGGGAGCCGTTGTGCCCGATCCATCCGTTGGCGTCGAAGATGCCGAGGCCGTAGGTCGTTCCCGGGAAGCCGGTCGGCAGCGTTTCGAGGCGCTCCGCCTGGGTCTCGGGGCTGAGCAGGGTGCCGGTGGCGACGATCTTCGCCCAGCGGCGCAGGTCGTGCAGGTTCGAGATCATCGCCCCGGCCGCCCAGGCCCAACTGGGGTTCCAGTTGGTGGCGTTCGCGATGGCACCGCTCAGCGTCTGGTCGGTGTAGCCCTGCGGGTGCGGCTTCGGGAACTCGTTCCCCTTCGGGAAAAGGGTGTCGCGCAGATGAGCCGGGCGGAGCACCCGCCGGTCGATGAAGTCGCGGAGCTTGTGACCGCTGACCTTCTCGACGACCAGGCCGAGCAGGATGAGGTTGGAGTTGCAGTACTCGAACTGCGTGCCGGGCGCGAAGGTGTTCGGATGCTTGAAGCCGTACGCGAGCAGTTCCCGCGGGGTGAAGGTGCGCTGCGGGTTGCTCAGCAGGTCGTGTTCGAAGGTCGCGTCGGAGGTGTACGGGAACAGGCCGCTGCGCATCTCGGCGAGCTGACGCAGCGTGATGTGACGGCCGTTCGGTACGCCGTGGATGTAGCGGGAGATCGGGTCGTCCAGCCGGACCCGGCCGTCGTCGACGAGCTTGAGCAGCGCGGTGACGGTGAAGGTCTTGGTCTCGCTGCCGATCCGGACGTAGGAGTCGACGGCCATCGGCTTGCGGGTGGCGAGGTCGGCGACACCGGTCGCGCGGACGTAGTTCCCCTTGCCCGGCATCCACAGTCCGACGATCACACCGGGGATGTGGGCCTGCGTACGGACGTCCTCGATGGCCTTGTCCAGCCGGGCGCTCAGCTGGGGGCTGAGGCCGTGCTGCGGGCCGTCGTCCTCGCCGTACCCGTCGGCGTCCACTGCGCGGACGCCTGTTGTGCGGACTCCCGCCGCGTGTTCGGCCGCGGCGGGAGTCGCTGTCATCGGGGCCAGCACGGACGCCACGAGCAGTGCGGCGGCGAACGGAAGGCGGTAGGAGCTACGTCGCATGTCGGGGCGCCTCTTCCGGGTCAGGGGAGCAGACGGCAACACCACCATCCGCACCCTCGGCAAAAGCCCAGGTCCGATGTGCGTTCCGGCAAGTCCACTCATTCGGAGCCACGGGCGTCGGCGACACGGCCCAGCCCCTGTCGGCCCGTCCGTCACAGGCCTCGAGGCCGACCCCACCAGCCCACGGCCCACGCCGCCCGATCGGCCCCAGCCCCGTGCACGACAGACCGGCAACCGCGCCGGGGTGCTGTTTCTCAGGACTCGGGTTCTTCGCGAGCGCTCTTTGCCGTGACGTGAGCGAAGTTGTGCGGGATTCGGGCTAGCGTCCCGTCGGAATCGTTTGGGGGGACGGTCGTTTGGGGGGACGGATGAACGGTTGGGATCGGCTCCGGAAAGGAACGCGGGTAGGTCGTCCGCTGCTTCTGATCGCCGGTTTGTTCGCCGCGGGCACCATCGTGACCTGGCTCGCGGTAACTCATCTTGCCTACGCCACGGGTGTGGCGGGCACATCCGGGTACCTCCGGGTCGAGGCCTGCTCCTGGAGCCATGCCGGGGGTCACCGGTATCCGCACTGCCACGGCATCTTCCGCTCCGTCGACGGGACCGTGGTCGACCCCGACGCCACGATCGACAGCAGCCTGCCCGTCGGCAGCACGGTCGCGTTGCAGCGAACAGCCTCCGCCGGATACGAGCAGACAGGGGTCGGCGCCTCGTTCGGGTGGTTCGCGCTCTCTCTGTTCGGCCTGATGGTGCTGGTTCTGGGGACCCTGCTCGTACGCGCCAGGTCGGGCGCCCGCGGCAGCCCCCGCGCTCTGCTGATGCTGCTCGGCGTTCTGGGCGCCGTGATGCTGCTCAGCGCGTTCATCGGCGGAGTGGCGGCGATGGCCGAGGCGCTCTGAGGTTGCGGCTGCGGCTGCCGACCGCGCCTGCACCGGTGCCGGCCTGCACGTCATCACTGGCCTGAGACGTCCGCCCGGCGGGGAACCTTCCCCACGCAGGGCGTCGGCCATAAGAGGCCGGCCCGCCGTCATGCTGCGGAGCCGCCGGTCACCTGGCGAATCGGGCGCAGTCCGGGCAGGCCGCCCCGAGGAAGGTGTCCCAGTTCATTGGCGAGGTTGCGGATCTTCTCGTCCGCCGCCAGAACCTCGTCCTGAACCATCGTCACCCCCATGAGATAGGTGCCTTCGTCGATGTTGCAGTAATAGAGGGCGCCTTGCTCGACATCGAAGACAACCCTGATGAGGATTCCTCCCGACAGGTGCTGCATGTAGGTGTCGAGTTGCTCTATCAGCCAGTCGAGTTGCCTACCGGATCGTTCGTACGCCTGTCGTCGATCGGCACGGCTGCTTCGGCGAAAGAATGGATTCAGCACCGGCGCTTCGAGTGCATCGACGTGAAAGCGGCAACGGCCGTCGACGTAGTACCCGATGAACTGGAGATCGCGGGGATCGAGCGTCTGCCGACAGCGTTCCTCGACCTCCCGATCAACTTCCTGGTAGTCGTTGAACCTGTGCACGGTGAGGATGTTTCCCGCATTGACCTGCTCGATCTCCGTCGGGCGCTGTGTGTGCCGGGTGGCGAGGAGGAGGGCGGAACCGTTCTTCGTCGCGATCTGCGAATAGGCGGCGAGGGCGGAGACGAGGAGTCCGAGGAAGAGGGATCCCCACGCCTCGACCGGAGTGCTGAGCGCTCCGGTCGCCGAACTCGCCAGGTTCGCGACGCCAATTGCGAAAACGGCAGGGACGCTCATCGGGCAGCGCCCCGCCGCAGCGTCCGACTCGCCGCGGCTCACGAGCCCGTGGACCTCGCGGGCGAGCGGAGTGACGTCACTGGTCAGGAATGCGGCAGAGGCTGCTCCGTCCAGACTGTCTTGCCGTCGTGGGTGTAGCGGGTGCCCCACCGCTCCGTGAGCTGCGCGACCAGGAAGAGCCCGCGTCCGCCCTCGTCCGTGCTGAGGGCCCTTCGGAGGTGAGGGGACGTGTGGCTGGCGTCGGACACCTCACAGCTCAGACAGTGTGTACGGATGAGGCGCAGGGTGACGGGGCCGTCCGCGTACCGGTAGGCGTTGGTGACGAGCTCGCTGGCGACCAGCTCGGTGGTGAAGGCCATTTCCGACAGCCCCCATTCGGCCAGTTTCGCCGTGGTCAGCTCCCTGGCGCGGGCAGGAGCGGTCGCTTCCAGAGGCAGGTGCCAGGTGGCGAAGTTCTCCGGCGGCAGTACCCGGGTACGGGCCATGAGCAGCGCGATGTCGTCGGTGGGGCGGCGGTCCGTGGGCAGCAGCGCTTCGACCACCCCGTCGCACGTGCGCTCCAGAGCGTCGGCACTGTGGGCGAGACATTCCTCCAGGTTCTCCAGCGCAGCATCGATGTCGCCGTCGCGCCCCTCCAGGAGGCCGTCGGTGTAGAGCGTGAGCAGGCTGCCCTCAGGGAGGTCCAGGTGGTACATCTCGAACGGCAGTCCGCCCAGGCCGAGCGGTGGCCCCGCGGGCAGGTCGAGCACGGTCACATGGCCGTCCGGCGTGGACACCAAGGGTGCCGGGTGGCCGGCGCGGGCCAGGGAGCATCGCCGGGAGACTGGATCGTAGACCGCGTAGACGCACGTGGCCCCGAGCACCTGCTCGATCGCCGACTGGTTGCCCTCGGCGTTCGTCTCCCCCTCGGCGGCCAGCAGACTGACCAGGTCGTCCAGCCGGGCCACCACCTCGTCCGGTTCCAGGTCGAGGCTGGCCAGGGTGCGCACGGCGGCGCGCAGGCGCCCCATCGAGGCCGCGGCGTGGATTCCGTGGCCGACCACGTCTCCCACGACGAGGGCGACTCGGGCCCCTGACAACGGGATCACGTCGTACCAGTCACCACCGATGCCCGGTTCACCGCTCGCCGGCAGATACCGGCAGGCCACCTCGACGGCCGGCAGGTCGGACACCGTGCCCGGCAGCAGACTGCGCTGCAGAGTCAGAGCGGCGCTCTGTTGCTGGGTGAAGCGGCGCGCGTTGTCGATACAGACGGCCGCACGCGAGGAAAACTCATGGGCCACTGCGGCATCGTCGTCCTCGAAGGGCTCCGAATGGCGCACTCGCCACAGACTCACTACGCCCAGTACCAGGCCGCGTGCCATCAGGGGCACCGCGATCAGGGAATGAACGCCGAGACCCACGGCGACCTCGATCCGCCGCCGGTCCATGGCGTACCACTCGGGACGGAGGGACAGCAGCCGTTCGAGAACCGGGCGACGCTCGGCCAGGCACCGCGCCTGCGGAGACTCCGGAAGGAGCGGGACCACGTCGCCCTCCTGGAACGGGACCCGTGGTTCTGGGGGCGAAAAGGCCACTCGCAGGAGCGCACCTGCCATGTCCGAGGGCAGTTCGTCACCGAGTGCCACCGGCTTCAGGAGGTCCACCGAGCAGTAGTCGGCCAGGCCGGAGACGGCCACCTCGGCCAGTTCCCGGGCTGTCTGTGTCACGTCCAGTGAGGTTCCGATCCGGGCGCTCGCCTCGTTCAGCAGAGTGAGCCTGCGGCGGGCCCGGTAGCGCTGGGTCACGTCCTCGATCGTCTCCGCCACGCCGAGAACCCGGCCCGAGGAGTCTTCCATCCGGAACGCGGAGACGGACACCATCCGTTCCCGACCCGGAGCATGGCGTGTGCGCGCCGACTGCTCTGTGAAGATCAACGGCTCGCCGGTCTCCAGGACGTGGCGTACCCGCTCCTCGGCCGGACCCGCGTCCTCGTCGACCAGGAACTCACCGGAACTGCGGCCCACCGTCGCCTCGGCTGTGATGCCGCTCGCCTTTTCGATCGCACGGTTGACCCGGATCACCTTCCTGTCCGGGCCGTGGATGGCCAGACCGATCGGGGACCGGTGGTAGAGGCCGTCCAGCAGCGCACGGTCCCGCTGCCAGGCAACGATTTCCGCGGCAGGGGCACCGACCAGGAACCACTCTTGACGATCTCCGTCGCGGGTGATCGCACGGGCCCGGAAACCCATCTCCACACGCCGTCCGTCCTGGTGCCGGACAGGCAGGACTCCGAACCAGCCCCCCGTCCTCATGGCGTCCACGACGACGGACCGCGCGACCGGCAGGTCACGGGCGTCGACCAGGAGGTCCTGCCACGCCCGTCCGATCACTTCCTTGGCCCGGTAGCCCAGCACCTCCTGCGCACGTACGCTCCAGCCGACCACTGTGCCGTGATCGTCGAGCACGGCCGAAGCGGCATGCCCGAGGGCGAACGGATCCTCCGGACTCTCACTGAAATGCATCGAGGGCGTCCCCATAACCACCACTTTGTCTCCGTGACTCCGATGTTCCTCCTCCCGGTCTCCGTCCGCGACTCTCCCGTTCCTCTCGGCTCGGCGGTTCGACAGGAGTGACATGGCGGGGCTCAGCGTGTGCAGGCAGACGCCTGCAGGGAAGGGGGTGGTCACGGCTCGGGACCACTTCGTCACGGAGGCCGGCGAAGGCGCTTCGGCGGGAGTCGCCATGGCGCGTGTTCACGGCCCGCCCCTTCCGCTTGCCCGAACCAGCCAGGACGACTCGGCCGCCGGCACCACCCCAATGACGACGGGGTCCAGGCAAGTCCGTTGCTGCCGTGTGCCCCATGGGTCGCAGCCGGTCCTCGGGGAAACCGGGCCGCAAGCACGGGTCCCGTTGAAGACTGTGAACGCGGCCTGGTGATCCATGTCGAGCCGTGCTCACAGACCTTTGCATCGGCGTCGGTTACTCACCGATCAGGAGGCTCTGCCGCTCTCAGCGCAGGCTCTCGTTCCGGATTGCGCAGTACGGCCACGGCTCGCCGAGCGGCGACGAAGGCGCCTCGTTGCCGCGTCGCGGCCGGTGACCTCCTCGGCGATCAGCAACCGCAGGACTTCGGAGGGGCCCAGCGCTGAGCACGGGCATTGGCCAGAACGTCGGGTGCGGCTGTGCGCATGTAGGGCATGCGCATCCGGCGCATCACCTTGTCGAGCTCCTCGGGCAGCGCCGGGGCCTGGGGAAACGCCACGGTCGGTCATTGCTTCGCGGGTCGCGGCGGGCGCCGATACGCTCGGCGGTGATCAATATGGCGACTGGGTCGGGCGGGCCCGTGAGCTGTGCCAGGTCGTCGAGCGCGGGCTGCACCTGTATCTGTGGTTCATCGGTGACTGACCGCGGTCAGTCACCGATCGGCTCCTCTGCCTCCGTTGGCTGCCGGCCCAGGGCTTGCCAGGCGACGGTGCCCTTCTGGACGGAGTGGGCTTCGTCCACGCGGACGAACTGCCCCGCGTGTTACTGCTGTTACTGCCTCCGGGTGGCAACAGGCCATCGGTGGGCCGACCCAGATGCGTTACGTGGCGTAGAGAGCCGGGCACACGTTGGGTGCCCGCTGGGCTGGGTCCGTGCGGCCGTCGTTACTGCGAGGCAGCTTTGAGCTGAGCGGTGATCTTGGCCAGAGCCTTCTCGGCGGGGTGCTGTTTGATGAGCCCTTCACGACCTGCGGCGCGGAGCTCCACCACCGCTACGCCGTCGGGACCTGCGGCCACAACAGCGGTCACAACGGTGGGGTTCAGGCCACCAATCCCTACACCGACCATCGCGCGTACGGCGATGCCCCCGTTGTCTCGGACCTCCGTTCCCAGCAGATTCCCTATGTCGGCCAGAGCCGTGTGGACCAGCTGGGAGACTGCCGTCACCGTTCCGGACAACTCGACAAGAGTGGTACTGACGTCCTTCTTTGTCCATTTGAAGCCTCGAGCGGCTCCACGAGCACCGCCCCGTGCCCCTGCTCTGCCCAAACTGTGCGTTCCGGTGGCCGCCCCTCCAACGGCAGCTCCTATCGAGCCGCCCTTCGCACCGAGTTGCATCAACGCGGCGAGCAGGAGCTCGTTCTCGCTGGCCTCATCGAACATGCCCGCCTCCTCAGCACCAACAAGCTATGGCCCTACAACCAAAGTCACCCAGTCTTACCACTGGCCGGCAGCCTCCTCTAGATCGGCTGCCGTATGTGGCTTCTCCTTGTGGTCCGTGCATTCGTTGGGGCGCGCGACCTCGACCCGGAAGCCGGCGAGGACGACAAACGCGCGGTCTCCGAAGGAGTCTCGGTGGCGCCGTACACCTGCTTCGCCGAAGAGTGGGGAGCGGCCGGGAAGTGGCGAACCTGCCCGGAGGGCCGACCCAGTTGGTGCCCCCCTCCGTAGCTCACCCGGTATGCCGGTCGGTGGAGAGCAGCCACTGCCAGCGTTGACGTTCCGTGACGAGCGTGGCGGCCACGAGGAGAGACACGAGGACTGCCGCATAGATGGGCCATGCCAACCATGCGGCGATCGCGGCAGCAGCGAGCTGGAGCAGCACGAGCAGGATCGTGACCGTACCCGAGACAGGGATGATCACCTGCGCCTTGTCTCCTGGAGTGGAGAAGACGGTCGGGAGGCCGATCAGTACCACCACCGCCAAGACGGCAAGCAGCCATGAGTACTTGGACAAGGCCCAGGGAGTGGCCACCCAGGCGACCACTTCTGCGGCGAAGCGCAGGACGGATGCGATGCGGTCGTCCGGTCTCTCCACGTTCGCCCCCCGCAAGCTGTGTAGACCACCAGCGGGAGATCTTACGACCACGGATGGGGCTGTGAACGCGGATTGGTGATCCAGGTCAAGCCTCGTTCAAAGCCCTTGTCGTCAGTCGGGACCGAGGGCGTACCGGTGGTCGGCAGTCGGCTGCTGGAGGTGTATTTCACTGCACGTGCGAACGTCCTGTTCGATACGTTCTGCCGATGCGAAAGCCGGCGGAGATCGAGGACTTGTCGGGGCTGGTGCGTGACGTGCTGGGATCGGGCCGCCGTGTGGTCGCGGTGGACCGGTTGCGCGGGGGCAGCAAGAAGGGGGTGTACCGGGTTCGAGTTGACGGAACCCCGATGACGAGTGTGATCGTCTACAGCTGGGCCGAAGAGGAGAATTTCTGGCCAGGCCAGGACGGAATCGATCTCAGCGACCCGTTCGCACCTGCCTCAGGTCTGGCCCCGTTCCTCGCCGCCCAGCGGAGTCTGGACAGTTTGGGCGTGCGGGCTCCGCGGGTCCTCCTGGCGGACGACAGTCGGCACCGCTACCGGGCGGACGTTGCCGTGGTCGAGGACATCTCCGCCGGCACTCTCGAAACACTCTTTGAACGCGATCCGGCCCGTGCGACCACGGCCCTGAACGACCTGGCCGAGATGGTGGACCTCATGCACGGACACCTCGGCCCGAATTATGGCCGGGAGGATTTGCTGGAGCGGGGCGGCACGGCAAGCGGAGTCTCGTGCGAGCAACTGGTTCTCGACCGGGCCTTGCGCGATGTCGAGGAGGCTTCGGGCAGAGATCGCAGGATCGCCGCAGCAGACGGTCACTTGCGCGACCGTCTCCACTTCTTGGCCACGCTGGTAACCCCCCGTGCCGAATACGGGCTGATCCACGGAGAACTGGGCCCCGACCACGTCTTGGTCGACGCCGACGGTCACGCAGTGCTGATCGACATCGAGGGACTCATGCACTTCGACATCGAGTGGGAGCACGTCTTCCTCCAGCTCCGTTTCGGAAAGCACTACCCCGTCCTGTCCAGGCCCGGTCTCGACAAGCAGCGGCTGGCTCTCTACATGCTCGCGATGCGCCTGTCCCTGGTCGCCGGCCCGTTGCGCCTGCTTGACGGCGACTACCCTGGCCGAGCCTTCATGTACCAGATCGCCGAGCACAACCTGCAGGAAGCCCTGGCACTCCTCCCGTAGCAGACAGAACGTCCCTGTCTCTGAAAGGGGTTGTGAAACGCAGCTTGACGATCCACGTCAAGCCTTGCTGACAGACCCTTTGGCCAGACCGGGTGTGTGACGCCCATCGGCAGCCAGACGCGATTTCGCTGCACTCGGACGTGGCAACGAAGAGGATCAGCAAGGACCCCTCGATCGTCGGCGCCCAGAACGCGGTGAGTTCCGCACTGAGAGAGACACTTGACGAAGGACCGCGCCCGACGCGTCAGTCCATCGAGTACGGCATTGTCGAGATGTCGCTCCATGTGCCGGACGTTACCTGGCTCGCACGGCAACTGCCTCCCGCCTGCGGCCGGCGTGCTCCGTCGGATCGAGCAACGGGTCGAAAATCGGTGGTCACCTGAGCTGACCGAGCCCACGCTGTACGCCATGGAAGAACCGCACCGCAGGATCCGCGCGCTCCACACGGCGTCCACGATCACCGTCTACCAGGCGTACCGCCCGGAGATCGGCGGACCCGCCGCCCGCAAGGGGCGTTTCCCCACCGCGTGGAAGCCTGGCCGCATGACGTGGATCAAACCCAGTTTCATGTGGATGATGTACCGCTCCGGCTGGGGCACGAAGGAGGGTCAGGAGACCGTCCTCGCCGTCGAGATCACTCGCGACGGCTTCGACTGGGCCCTGCGCCATGCCTGCCTGTCGAGTTACGTTCGCGGGCTGCATCCCGATCGGGTCACCTGGCAGCGTGACCTCAAGCGCGCACCGGCCCGTGTCCAGTGGGATCCCGAACGCGATCTGCACCTGCGTCCACTGCCACACCGCTCGCTGCAACTGGGGCTCTCGGGTGAGGCATCGTCGCGTTACGCGGACGAGTGGATCGTGTCCATCAGCGACGTGACCCCGCTCGCCCACGAGATCCACGCACTCGTCAGAGACGGCGAACTGGACTCAGCTACCCGACTGCTCCCCCAGGAGCAGGAATACCCCGCCAACGCAGAACTCCTGGCCCACCTGCGTCCCTGACCGGCAATCCGGGCACAACTGCCGGCATCACCCATGGGGCACATGGCGGCACAGGTCTGTGAAGGCTGCTTGATGATCCAAGTCAAGGCGCGCTCACAGATCATTCGTCGAGCTGAAGCGGACTTGGATCGTTCCGTCGACCAGCGATCGTGACCGGCCGCCAGGCCGAACGGCGACTATGCGGGAACGCAGCGGGGGCTCGCGAGCAGGGCGCGCAGCGGGGCGGTGTCGGGCGTGTCGGCGACGGCGGCGTCGATGGCGTCGTCCATGCCCTTCTCCCACGACTCGGGCAGGATGAGTCCAGGCTGCCCCGACCAGGCGATGTCCGGTTTGGCAGATCCGGACTCGGCAAGGCGCAGGTGGACCAAGCCCGCGAGCCCGTCGAAGACCCTGGGCCGAATGAAGTTACGGGCCGACGGCCCAGACAGTCGCGCCGCCTGATGCGGTTTGGGCATGCGGTCGGCGACCGCCATCCACAGCAGGCCGCGGTCGAACGCGTCGAGTATCTCTTCCAAGGCGGGCAACTCGTTGTCGGTCACTGCTTCGGTCGTGGCAGTTCGGTGTACGGTCGCCGGCTTGCCCGCGTCTTGCGCCGATGAGCGAAGCGCCCTGGCCACGGCGACCCGCAGTGGCCGGGACCAGACCTCGGCATCGGCGACCGCGCGGGCCATGACGAGGTCGTCCCAACTCATGCGCCGTAGCCGCGCCGCCTCCTGCGACAGCGTGCGTGCCTCCAAGGCGACGAACACCCGGTCCAGGTCGTGCAGCAGAGTCAGCGCGGCCGGCTCGTCGGCCGCCCCATCGGGCCGGCCATCGGTGGGCAGCTTCTCGATCAGGGCGATCCGTTCGGCTATCGGTGGGTGTGAGTCGTACTGGTGCGGCCGCGGCGGACGCTGCCCGGAGGAGAGCAGAGCGAGCCGCTCCCCGGTCCGGGCGGCGAGCAGTCGACGGAATCCGCCGTGCACCTCGCCCTCAGGCGGTAGCGCTCCCAGCGACCTACCCATCGCTGCGTACGTCTCGAGGTAGTGGGTGTATGCGGCGGCGAGCACCGGAAGGGCGCGTAGTGCAGCGGCCGTCGCGTCACGGCCCGCATGCCGGGCGGCCGTCCGGTCCGCGGCAAGCTCCTGGTGTCGGGCCACGGACTGCGAGGTCCGCAGGAACATCCGGGCGTAGCCGACGTACAGGACACCAATCGCGTGGTGGAACCGAGTGCTGCCCTCCTGGAAGACCTCCACCGTGTGCAGCAGCGCTTCCCGACCTCGCATCGTGACAGCGCCGAGCCGGGTATCGAGGTTGCCGTAGTGCCCGAACTCGTGGGCGAGGACGGCGCGCAGCTGCGGGACGGTCAGCCCGCCGAGCAGCGGCAGGCCCAGGAGCATGCGGCGTCGTCCGGACAGCAGGCCCAGGAGGCGGCTTTGTTCGGCGACCCCCGCGTTGACCTCGGCGACCAGGTAGACCTCATTTGGCGGCCGTTGCCCCGTCACTTCGGCGGCGGCGTTTATCTGTCTCCACAGCTCGGGCTGTTCCTGTGGCGTGATCGCCACCCCGTGTGGCACCGGGCCCAGACGCCCGGCCCGTAGAAAGGCGAACAGACCCCGCAGAATCGCCGCCGCCAACAGGACGGTGACGGTCAGAACCATGCCTTCGAACCAGGCCGCCTGCGCGGTGAACAGCCGTGTCATCAGCAGCCAGTCAAGCACCGCGAGGGCCGACAACAGAACGACTCCCATCAGATGGAAGCCGACCAACAACGTGAACGCACGGACTGCGCGCAGCCGAAACGACATCGAAAAATCCCCCAGCCACATGGTTCAACCAGCCCGAATGGGCCAAGGCGCTCGCGGATAGTACCCCCGCAGATATCACCTACGGTCTGGAAGCGAACCAGACCTCAGCGCTTGGGCACGGACGACTCCAGCACCGGTGATGCGGTCTGTGAACGCGGCATGATGGCTCAAGCCAAGGCGTTTTCGCAGACCTTTTCGCCCCCCAGCCCACTTCGCTGCTGGATGACCACTGATTTGCGCATGAAAGGGGCCGTGAAGACCCCTCTGTGAGTGAGGAAGCAGTCACCGTTCGTACCCCTGTGACAGTTCTGATGCTCCATTCGATGTGTGACTTGTGGGGAAGGTGAGAACGGTGGTGCTGTTGATGCGCACGATGCGAATCACGCGGCGCGCCTGTGATGACCTTCACCGCGATGTGACAGAAAGCGAGAGTTCCTTACGCAAGGGCGCGAGAGGGACCGCATGCAGGCTATGTGCATCTGTGGAGGTTTCGAGTGCGACCGTTCACCCTCAACTACGCCTTCCCCAAAGGGCTTCCGACTGTGGTGACGCCGTACCACTTCGACGCGTCGCGTCAGTTGAACGTGCTTCCCGACGGCCGCCCGGCCGTCAGTGACCCGGACCTGCTGCTGGCTGTCGGCACGACCGCATCCACCGCCGGTTCCCAGACGCACTTCGACGACTGACGCCCCGTAATCGAATGACTGCGCTGATCCTCACGTCCGAAGAGGACGTGACCGCCGACATGGTGGTGGCCAAGTTGCACGAGATGGGGACACCCGTCATGCGGCTGGACCCCGCCGACGTGCCGGACAAGGTCGTGTTGTCCGCTCACTACGCCCACGGCGAATTCGACGGCCACCTTTCGGTGAACGGACATGTACTCAGCATGGGAGGCTTGCGCTCGGTATGGGTGCGCAGGCCCGGCGAACCGGCAGCGCACGCGACACACCCCTCGCCGTGGTTGACCGCCGAGACCCGTCAGGCGCTGTTCGGAATGCTCTTCTCCGCTTCCACGCGATGGATGAACCATCCGCACAACGCCGACCGGGCCCGCCTGAAACCATGGCAGTTGAGGGTCGCTCACCTCAGCGGCTTCGCCGTACCGCCGACCGTCTTCACCGCGGCCCCGCGCCTGGCACAGCAGTTCGCCGAGGAGCACCGGGACGTGGTGGTGAAGTCCGCCTCGGGGCCGCCGCCCGGCGATCCCGCGCTGACCCTGCCCACCACCCTGATCCGACCCGACGCGGACTTCTCCGCCGTCGCGGCCGGCCCTGCGCTGCTGCAGCGTTACATACCCAAGCGCGCCGACATTCGTCTGACCTGTGTCGGCACTCGGCTGTTTGCCGCGCGGAAGGCTGCCGGGCCCGGCCAGGTGGACGGGCGCTACGGCGACACCGAGCACTCCTGGGAGGTGGTCTCGGTACCCGATCGCATCGGCAAGTCGGTGCACGAGTACGTCTCCCTTGCCGGACTGGCGTACGCCGCCTTCGACTTCGCCGAGGACGAGGAGGGCCTGTGGTGGTTCCTGGAGTGCAACCAAGGCGGCCAGTTCGGTTTCGTCGAGCTGGAGACCGGTCAGCCGATCGCGGAGGCGGTCGCCCTATGGCTGTCACAGCGCAAGGCGGCTCGCCGTGTACCAAAGACCGACCGGTGAGGCGACCACCGCGCGCGTGCCGCCCCCGGCTTCGCCCACGGCACCCGTTCAGCGCACTGCTGCGCGTGGGGGGATCAGCCATGGAAGAGGCCATGAACGCGGCCTGATGATCCAAGTCAAGCCTTGCTCACAGACCTTTCCCGCGAGGTAGCGGAGCCTGTGCGCAGGGTTTCGTGGTGTCTGTCCAATTCCGGCGGGCACACCGTGTCGGGGTACGTGTGGTGTTCGGCCACGTCAGGTTCAGCGGACGTGGCCGGCTGCCCGATGGCCCGTACGGGCGGCGTGGCGGAGAACGCGGAGCGGGCCGTCAATAAGTTCGTCCGCGTCGTGGGCGGCGTCGTCACCCAAGCCGGTCATCCACGCGTGGATTCGCTCGATCGCTTCACGACGTGGGGGTCCGGTCAGGACGAGGGTCTCCTCGACCGCAGGCAGTTGAGCGCGGACTTGCTCGGCATCGAGAAGGAAGTCCCCGAACCGGCCCGGCAGCCGCAGCGTCGCATAGGGACCCTGCGCGTATGCCAGGGCGGAGAACGGGGCGGCCTTGCGCGCCGTGGCCACGAACAAGCCCTCCTCGACATCGGGGGAAACTGATCCATGACCGTGTCACGCAACTTCTCCGCGTGGGCGGGGGTCACAGCGACAGGTCTCGGCGCGTCGCTCGCGCTCGCGCCTGCCACCGTCGACGAAGCCACACCTGGGAACCTCACTCTTCGGCGATCCATTGGGCGAGGGAGATCAGGGTGGTTTCGACGCTGTTCGTCATGTAGTCGCGGAGGGCGTCGAGGTCGCCGCGGGTGGTGCCCAGTACGGGGTCGAGGCGGAGGAGTTGCCAGGACTGCTCGACGACGGTTCCTCGACCCTGGGGATGGAAGGTCCAGTTCCACCGCACGATGCCGTCTTCGGCGCCGCCGACCACGAAGGTGAAGGCCTCGCCGGGGTCGGCTCGTACGACCTGGGAGCGGGTGGTCCATTCCCTGCCGTCCTTCTGATTGCGGCCGCTGAACCAGGCGCCGGCCCGAGGCCCGGCGCCCTGGTCGAACGTGACGTCGGTCGCGTTGGGGCTCCAGCGGCCGATCGCGGACACGTCACTGACCAGGTCATAGACCCGGGCGGGTGCAGCATCCACCCATGCGCGTCTGGTGAAGGCGAAGCCTGATGCGTCCAGAACCTCGAAGAGGTCGTGTTCGCTGGCGGTGGCGCTCAAGGCGTCCTCCTGGGTACGTGGGGAGGGTGCCGGGTTCGGCGACGCCCACGTCATCACCAGTCCTGCCGGGGGGCCAGACCGGCTGGTGCCTATCCACAGCTGGGGCAGGCTGTGCGTTTCGAGTCGGCCCATACTCGGATCCATGACCGGAAAATCGCAGCTCGGGGACTTCCTGCAGGCGCGGCGCTCCCAGCTGCGTCCCGAGGACATCGGGATGCCCACCTATGGGGAGCGTCGGCGTGTGCCGGGTCTTCGGCGCGAGGAGTTGGCGTTGCTGGCGGGTGTGAGCGCCTCCTACTACACCCGGCTTGAGCAGGGGCAGTCACTGAGCGCGTCGCCTGAGGTGCTGGACGCGATCGCCGGGGCTCTGCGGCTGGACGAGTCCGAGCGGCGGTACCTGCACGACCTGGCCCGGGTGGACAAGCATCGCGCTCGGGGCCGGCGACCTGCGCCGGAGCGCGTGACGGAGGCGACGGCTCAGTTGCTGGACGTGCTGGCGGACGTTCCCGCGATCGTGCTCGGCCGGCGCAGCGACGTGCTGGCGTGGAATCGCCTGGGCCACGCGCTGTTCGCCGGGCACCTGGACCCTGGCTCCCCGGACCTGTCGGCGCAGCGTCCCAACATGGCCAGACTGGTGTTCCTCGACTGTCATACCCGCGACCTGTACGCGGACTGGCCGAGCAAGGCCAGGGCGGTGGTGGGGAATCTGCGCCTGGTGGCGGGCCGACATCCGCAGGACACGGCGTTGCACGCGCTGCTGGGTGAACTGAGCGCAAAGAGCAGTGAGTTCGCCTCGATGTGGGCCGACCATCGGGTCAAGGCGTGTGCCGTCGCCACCTATGAGATGCGGCACCCGCTGGTCGGCCCGCTGACCGTCGTTCAGCAGACCCTGAGCCATGGACCGGGCCCCAACATCGTGGTCGCCACCACGGAGACGGGCTCGCCGTCACGGGCCGCGCTGGCCCTGCTCGCCCAGGTCACCACCCAGGACACCGTCCCGGCCGACCCGGCGCAGCCGGCGCCACGGGCCGACGTCGGCTGACCTCACGCAACGCCACCGGGCGCTCGGCCGGCACGTGCGAGCACCCGTCCCACCCGGGCACGGCTGACGACCAGCCGCCGGCATCAGCCCCGGGGCCGCAGGGCCCCGAGCGGAATCCACCTGTCTCCATGCGTGCGTCGGCGTGTTGCCGTCGCATGCCCGAAAACCAGTGAAGGAACCATGTTCAAGAAGATCTCCACGCCCGCCGTGTCGGCGGCCGTCCTTGTCGCGGCCGCTGCCGCAGCGCTCAGCCCGGCCGCGGCGTCGGCCGTCTCCGCCCCGCTGAGCAGCGCGCGGATCGCCGTGCACTTCGACCTGGCCAAGGGCCAGACGCCGGAGAACGTCGCCCTGGCACCGGGTGGCGCCGCGTACGTCACCTTCGCCGAGGGCCGCCAGATCGCCGAGGTCTCCCCCAAGGGCGCCATCCGGATCCTGGCCACCCTGCCCAAGCCCGCCGACGGTGGTGTCCACACCCCGGTCCTGGGCTTCCCGCTGACCGTCGGCATCGTCCGTGCCCACGACGGGACCCTGTACTTCCTCTACGCCACCGGCACCCCCGACCTCACCGGCGTGTGGCGCCTGCGCCCCGGCGGCGAACCCCAGCGGATCGCCGCGCTGCCCGCCAACGGCCTGCCCAACGGCCTGGCGCTGGACCCGCGCACCCGCACCCTCTACGTCACCGACTCCGTGCTGGGCACCGTCTGGAGTCTGCCCACCACCGGTGGCACCCCCACTGCCTGGTCCACTGCCCCCGAACTGGCCTCCACCGGCTTCCTCGGCGCCAACGGCCTGAAGATCCACAACGGTGCTGTCTGGGCCACCAACCTCGACAAGGGCACCGTCCTGCGCATCCCCATTCTCCAAGACGGGCGAGCCGGTTCGGTCCGGACCGAGGCCACCGGCCTGCCGGGGATCGACGACTTCGCCTTCACCGGCCACGGCGACCAGCTGCTGGCCGCGCTCAACGGCCCCGGTGAGGTCGCGCTCGTCCAGCCCGGCGGCAGCCACTCCGTCGTGCTGACCGCGGCCGACGGCCTGCAGAACCCCACGTCCATAGCCCTGCGCGGCGACACCGTCTACGTGCTGAGCGCCGCCTACGTCACCGCCAAGGATCCCGACCTGCTCCTCGCCCACTTGAACGACTAGTGCCGCGTCAGTCGAGGTTTGCCCTTCGAGGAGCGGCGTCGTGGGGGTCCCCCCCCCGCACGAGCGAAGCCGAGAATGGGGAAGCGTGCTCTGGGGGTCCCCCCGCCGAAAGCTGGGGGAGTGCCGGCCGGAAGTCCTCGTACTGGACGTACTTGGGCTTTCGACCGGTGCGGCGAGAGGGCGTGCCGGGCGTCGCGACGGGGCGAACCTCGGCCGGCGTGGCACCAGCCCCGCGCCGGCCGAAAACGCACCCCCGGGGAGGCACACCGGCCCCTCGGGACGCCCCGCTCTGTCAACTCCGGCTCAGCCCGTCACGGCCGCCCCGGTCTCCCGGAAAGCCCGCACGTCAGGATCACGTCATGCAGAACACGTGCGAGCTCAAACTCGGCGACGTCACTGTCACCCGCATCGAGGAGATGCACGGTCCGATCAGGCCCCCGGACCAGTTCTACCCCGACCTGCCCGAGCACGCCTCCTGAACTCGGTCATGCCTCAGCCGTCGGCGTGACGGTCGTCCGTACTGCGGGTCCACAGGGAGAGGTCGCTGCACGAAATCCGCTGCTGAGCACCTTCCGCTCCCGCAGCTCTTTCGGCAAAGCACCGAGAGCGGCAAGCCGCTGCTTGGACATCTGGATCGTCAGTCAGGCCGGCGGGCGACTTAGAAGTGACGGTCAGCCGCTCCGCGATCAACTGCACGGCCTCAAGTCCATCAGCCCCTGAGACGTCAGCCCTGGATCTGCCGGACGGGCGGCACGGGTCAATACTCTGAGTCTCGTCCGCACTATCTGGGAGAGGCATGACAAGTAGGTTCACAGAGTTGGTCGTTGACTGCCACGATCCGGAGAGGCTCGCGGCGTTCTGGTGCGAGGTCCTGGACTTCGAGGTGATCGACCGGAGCGAGGGCAAGGTAGAGATTGGCTCCTGGGTGCCGACCGTCGAGGGCGTTCGGGCCCGCCAGATGCCGCCCACCCTGCTGTTCATCCAGGTGCCCGAGGGCAAGACCGTGAAGAACCGGCTTCACCTTGACGTCAGCCCGATCGACAGCAGCACCGAGGACGAGGTGACCAGATTGCTCGGCCTCGGCGCCACAAAGGCGGATGTGGGTCAAGGCCCGGACCGAAACTGGGTGCTCATGGCGGACCCGGAGGGCAACGAGTTCGATGTTCTACGCACGCTGGCACCGCAGAACTAGGCCGCGAACGGGCAGCCACACCCCGCAACAGTCGCGTTGCGACTTCTTGCGCGCCACAGTCGCCGACCCATTGCTTGGCAGAGGCTGTGCCCAAGTGCGTGGCCGGCCAAGTCACGGGCACGAATGTCGGCTCGGTCCACGCTCAGCCGGAGGGGCCGAGCATGGACGGCGGCCGCGACCTCGTACTCATCAGCACTCACTCGTCTGTGGCCTGTGTCGCTGGTGACGGGCAGAGGTCTGTCAACGCGGGTTGATGACCCATGTCAAGCCGCGTTCACAGTCCTCTTTGCGGCCGACGCACCTCGCGGGATCACGCTGTGAAGGGCGACCACGTGGGCACTGCAGGCCGGTACAGCCCTGGAGGCTTCATCTGGCCGGTCCGAACGCTGTCATGCGGAAGCCACCACCTCGCCGGCCATGACCTGGGGAGGGTTGGGGAGCAGCGACGCAAGGTTGTCCCGCACGAAGTCCGCAGCCCTCGAGATCGATTCCTCGGCACCGGCCTGGTCCTGGAAGACGCTGGTCGAGACCATCACTCCGTCCCCGGCATCGATCCAGTAGTAGGCCACGAAGCCGGAGACCTGGCGCATGAGCGCCACGAACCCCTCGTTCACGAGACGTGCCGCCTCGGCCGAATCGGTCACCCCTTCGTACCGCCGGACTGCTGCGTACATCGCCAAGCTCCTCACGGCGTTCCGGGTTCGTTCTCTGCTGAGACGTCGTACCCCTGCGACGGCTGCCTGGCTCATGAGGCGTCCGGCAGTCACCTGAAGGGCCGCGTCGGGTGATCCGAACGGCGGACGCCGGCCCGGACACACGGCCCTGCGCATGTCTGCCACGAGACGGCATCGACGTGGAGTGGAGCAGCCTCGGGCGGTGACTGTCCGCAGCACGGAAGAGGCTGTGAACGCGGCTTGACGATCCATGTCGTGCAGTCGCGTTTCCACGCGGTCGGGAAACGGCCCTCTCGCACGGCGGGTTCGCCGGTTTCCGGGGAGTGCGCCTGATAGACGGTGACCGTGGTTGCCGTGTGGGCCGCGCGAATCCCGCGTTGCCGTTCTTCCATGACGTACCGCGTGGGGGCGGTCGGTGAGGATGGCCATTCAATCTCGACTGGCGTCCGCGAGCTGCTCGGTCGTGACTGTGCAACCGACGGGCCGGTCGGCGCCGTTGTTCTGGTGCATCCCTTGGATCAGGCCCGCAGACCCTGGAGTCCGTCGTAGGCGGCCATCACCATCTCCAGTCCCCGGTTGTCGTCCGCGGGCTCGCGCATCTGGTTCGTCACGTAGGCCACCGTCATGCGGATTTCGGGATCGATCACGACCAAGGAACCGCCCCAGCCGCCCCACCCGTAGGTGTTGCCGAACAGCCCGTAGCCCAGGCCCCAACGGATGGGCATGCCCAGGAGGCGGTCCTCGCCGCTGAACTGCTCCTCCCTTGCTCGGTCGCAGCCCGCCTGCGACAGCAGCCGTGTCGCGCGTACCGCTCCTCCGCAGGCCATCACCGACTGCACGAGACCGACCGAGCGGGCGTTGCCGAATCCGTTCGCCGCGGGGATCTCCGCACGGCGCCAGGCCACGCTGTTGCCGTCGCGGACCCGTATGCGGGTGGCGGCGGTGGGAGGCGCCTTGCTGCTGGGCGCGCTCGCGGCATAGTCCTCGTCCTGGGAGGACGGCGGGATCGCGAGTGCCACCCGTCGGTCGTGCTCGGCGGGCAGCCCGATGTGGAAGTCGGCACCCAGCGGTCCGGCCACCTCCTCCGCGAAGAACTCACCCAGGCTGCGGCCGGTGATCCGGCGTACGACCTCGCCCACGAGGAACCCCTGGGTGAGCGAGTGGTACCCGGCCGCGCTCCCCGGCTCCCATTGCGGAGTCTGTGCCTCCAGACGTGCCGTGGCGGACGGCCAGTCGTAGAGGTCCTCGATCGGCCCGTCCCAGTCGGGCAGGCCCGCGGTGTGCGCGAGCAGGTGCCGCACCAGCACCTTTTCCTTGCCCGCCCTGGCGAACCCGGGCCAGTAGTGGCCGACCGGCGCGTCAAGGTCGAGCTCGCCACGGTCGGCCAGGATCAGCGCGCACAGCGCCGTCATCGTCTTGGTGACGGACCAGACGCTGGTGATGGTGTCCCGCTGCCACGGGATCGCGCGGTCCGCGTCGGCGAACCCACCCCACACGTCCACCACCGGTTCGCCGTCCACGAAGACGGCCACCGAGGCACCGGCGTCCCCCTCGTCCAGCAACGCGGACAGCGCGTTGGGCACGGCAGTGAAGAGGTCGTCGTACGAGCCCTGGATGTCGGCCATGCGTGGTATTTAGCCCGCAAGGGCGGGGCTGGGCAACCGAGTTTTTTTGGCTAGGAAGCCCGGCGTCGTGTCGCCCTCGCCTCGCGCGCCGCCGTCAGTGCGACAGCGTCGCCGGGCTTCCGCCGTTCGCCTCGTATCCCGCCACCGCCAGGGCGCGGTATATCGCGTAGTCCGCGGCTGGGTCGGGAGTCAGGGTCCAGGGCAGGGCACCGACGTGGCCGTCGACGTGCACCAGTTGGTCCATGGCCTCGGACCAGCGCTCGCCGCGGACCAGGAAGAGGATCAGCAGATGGCGGACGTGGGCGAGCATCGGGTCGTCGGGGCGGGCCGCGTGGACCGCGTACAGCGCGCCGTGGACGGCCTTGGTCACGACCTCGCTCTGGTAGAAGCTACGGACCAGGTTCACCTCGGGGAGGTGCTCGAAGACCGCGAAGAGCGGCATCGCCGCGAGGAGGGAGCCCTGCGGCGCGCGTGCCGCCGCGGCCTCCGCGAAGGAGTACGCCGTCTCCCGCGAGCCGTGCCACTTCTCGCACCAGTAGTGCAGGGCCGCCAGATGCGCGCCCATGTGGGAGGGCGCGCGGTCCAGGATCTTCATCCAGAGCTTCTCGAACTCCGGCTGGGAGTAGGCGAGTCCACGGGCCACCGACAGCTCGATGATGTACGGGACCGGGTCACCGGGGGACAGCAGCGCCGCATCGCCGCACGCGGACCGAGCCTCCTCCATGATGATCCGGAAGTCGTCGGTCCCCGGCGTCGACGTCCGCCATGCCTGCTGCACCAGGAACTCGGCGTGCACCGCCGCGCCGCCCGCGTCCTTGGGGGCCTCGGCGCGCCACACCCGCAGCCACTGCCCGCCGGGTGTCTCGCTGACCCCGCCGGGGCGCTGCTGAAGCTCCAGCGACGCGGCGCCAGCGAAGGCCTGCACCCGCTGCCAGCGGGTCTCGCCCTCGGTCTCCGTGCCGGACAGCAGCTGCGAGGCCGCGCGGTAGTCCTGGGTCCGCTGCACCACGTCCAGGACGTTCAGCAGATCCGCGTCCGGGCCCGGCATGCGGATGTCCAGCTCCTCCTGCCGCAGGAACCCGTAGTTCGCCGGGTCGGCGGCGTCCGGGTCGCCGGGCGAGACCAGCTGCACACCGGTGCGCCTGCGCCGCAGCACCGGCAGCAGCACCAGGCTGAACATGGCCAGCGCCATCAGGACCCACAGAATCTCCATGCCTCAAGCGAACCAGACGGGTCCGACAATTGGCCAACCCGGTCCCCTCACGGGTTCCGTCTCCGGTCCCTGCAGTCCCCGCGGGGGCGTACGCCGTCATGAACGCCGGGGGAGCACTACGCTCGGGACTCATGAGCGACAGGCACATCAGTCAGCATTTCGAGACGCTCGCGATCCACGCGGGCAACACGGCCGATCCCCTCACCGGAGCGGTCGTCCCGCCGATCTACCAGGTCTCGACCTACAAACAGGACGGCGTCGGCGGCCTGCGCGGCGGTTACGAGTACAGCCGCAGCGCCAACCCCACCAGGACCGCCCTGGAGGAGAACCTCGCCGCCCTGGAGGGCGGTCGCCGCGGCCTCGCGTTCGCGTCGGGACTGGCGGCCGAGGACTGCCTGTTGCGTACGCTGCTGAGCCCCGGCGACCACGTGGTGATCCCCAACGACGCGTACGGGGGCACCTTCCGGCTCTTCGCGAAGGTCGTCTCCCGGTGGGGCGTCGAGTGGTCGGTGGCCGACACCAGCGACCCCGGCTCGGTACGCGCCGCCCTCACCCCGAAGACCAAGGCGATCTGGGTCGAGACGCCCTCCAACCCCCTCCTCGGCATCACGGACATCGCCGTGGTCGCGCAGATCGCGCGCGAGGCGGGTGCCCGGCTCGTCGTCGACAACACCTTCGCGACGCCCTACCTCCAGCAGCCGCTCGCGCTCGGCGCGGACGTCGTCGTGCACTCCCTGACCAAGTACATGGGCGGCCACTCGGACGTCGTGGGCGGCGCCCTGATCACCGGTGACCAGGAACTCGGCGAGGAGCTCGCGTACCACCAGAACGCGATGGGCGCGGTCGCCGGGCCCTTCGACTCCTGGCTGGTCCTGCGCGGCACCAAGACACTCTCCGTGCGCATGGACCGGCACAGTGAGAACGCGGGCCGGGTCGCCGAGATGCTCACCCGGCACGCGCGCGTGACGCGCGTTCTGTACCCGGGCCTTCCGGAGCACCCCGGTCACGAGATCGCCGCCAAGCAGATGAGGGCGTTCGGCGGCATGGTCTCCTTCCAGGTCGAAGGCGGCGAGGAGGCGGCCGTCGAGGTCTGCAACCGCGCGAAGGTGTTCACGCTCGGTGAGTCACTGGGCGGGGTGGAGTCCCTGATCGAGCACCCGGGACGCATGACGCACGCCTCGGCCGCCGGTTCGGCGCTGGAGGTCCCCGCCGACCTCGTCCGCATCTCCGTGGGCATCGAGAACATCGACGACCTGCTCGAGGACCTTCAGCAGGCCCTGGGCTAGGGAGAGCGTCGTCCGGGCCGGAGGGCACGGCCGGCGCTCGCCGGTCCGAGCGGGAGCGGTCGTCCCTCCGGAGGACCACGGTTGGACACGGTTTCGCAGGCCGGCGGTCAAGCGGAAGCCTCCGGCCGGCCGGCGGTCACCGCCCGTCGGTGGTGGAGGCCGGTCACCAGCCCGTCAGTGGCGGAGACCGGTCACCAGCCTGTCAGCGATGGGGGCTGGTCACCCAGCCCGTCAGTGGTGGGGGCCGGTCACCAGCCTGTCAGTGGTGGGGTCGTCTCCGATGGCGGCTCCACCCACGGCCGGGCCATCGTCGCCCAGACGACGAAGACGACGGCCGCGGTGAGCAGCACCAGCCACAGCAGTCGCCTGGCCGCCGTCCTGCGGCGCAGCATGCGCCCTCCGCGGCGTACGACCTCGCCGTACAGGTCGGGTGGCACCGGGGGCGGTGACTGCTCCATCATCCGTCGTACGGCCGCCTCGCGCTCCGGCAGATTCATGACGGGGCCACCTCCACCCTGGTCGGCGCCGGGCCGCGGGGCGGGTGCAGCAGGGTCGCCATGGCGCGGGCGCAGATCGCCCGTACACGTTCTGTGGGGAGCCCGAGCAGGGCCGCCGCCTGCTCCTCGGCGACCCCCTCGTACAGCCTGAGGACGAGGATCAGCCGTTCCTGGGGCGTGAGCCGGGCCAGGACGTTGTCCGCGGAGGGGCGGTGCCGCCCGAAGCTCCCGTACTGGTGCCAGGCGGTGCGCTGGAAACGTGCGGCCAGTTCCCGGCGGGCGCTGTCGTAGGGGTCCTCGCCGTGCAGCCGGTCCCAGGAGGCGTACGTATGGGCGAGGGCAAGCGTCAGCAGCCGCCGCGCGCGGGGGTTGGCGTCCCGGGGCTCCGCGGTGAGCAGCGTGGCGGTGTGCAGCAGCCGCCCTGCCGCGCCCGCCACGAACGCCTCGAACTCCCGTGCCCGACGGTCGCCTTGGGACGCACGCCGTTCTCGCACCATGCCTCCCGCCTGAGGGCGACCCTGAGGAAGGGCCCGCGGTCGCGTGCGACCCGCCGCACCGTGTGCGACGAGGACCCGGTCTCATATGAGGCCAGGTGCCGCCTTCCGGTCAAGAGTTCGGCCCACATGCACGCGCGCGTGGAGGGGTGCGAAGGCCCCGGGACACCGGGCACGCAGCACCGTCTCCGCGCAGTTCAAGAGGTCGGCTCGGACTCCGACACCGGCATGCCCTGGGCCGCCTGGCGGGCGGAGAGCGCGCTGTTGAAGCGTGTGAGGAGCGCGCAGAACACCTCGCGCTCCTCCGGCGCCCATTCGTGTGTCAGCTCGGCCATCAACTGACGCCGGGAAGTGCGTACTTCGTCGAGCCTGGACTGGCCGCGCGGGGACAACTGGAGCACCACGGCGCGTCCGTCCTCGGGGTGCGAGGTGCGCTTGACGAGCCCGGTGTCGACCAGCGGGGCGACCTGCCGGGTGACCGTCGAGGAGTCGATCCCCATGCTCGCCGCGAGCGCCTTGACGCCCATCGGCCCTTCCTTGTCGAGACGGTTGAGCAGCAGGTACGCGGCACGGTCCATGGAGTTGCGCACCTGCCCCACCCCGCCGAGCCGGGTCTGTTCCGCACGGCGCGCGAAGACCGCGACCTCGTGCTGCAGGGCTTCGAGAAGACCGGTGTCACCGACGGTCGTCATGTCCATCGACATTTCTGGTGTTGTGGGCATGGCCGGGGGCTCAATTCATGCGTGGGGAGCGGGGTTGGGGGACAGGGTACGCGGCCGGGGCGCGGGCCGTACCGGGGCTGCGCAAACACGGTCTCGGAGCGTGGTCACGACGGGAGTGCGCCCGCGTGAACTGCGAGACTGGTGGTCATGAGCTACGGCACGGCTGACTCCTTTCCCAGTGTGACTCTCGACGACGTACGCGGCGCGCAGAAGATGCTCACGGGTGTGGCGCGGGTGACCGCGATGGAGGGCAGCAGGTACCTGTCCCAGCTGGTGGGCGCACCCGTGCAGTTCAAGTGCGAGAACCTCCAGCGGACGGGCTCGTTCAAGCTGCGCGGTGCGTACGTGCGGATCGCGGGCCTGCTTCCCGAGGAGCGCGCCGCGGGTGTCGTCGCCGCGAGCGCCGGCAACCACGCGCAGGGAGTCGCGCTCGCGTCCTCGCTGCTCGGCGTGCGGTCCACCGTGTTCATGCCGACCGGCGCACCGCTGCCGAAGGTCGCGGCCACCCGTGACTACGGCGCCGAGGTGAGACTGCATGGGCAGGTGGTCGACGAGACCCTGGCCGCCGCGCAGGAGTACGCGCAGAAGACGGGCGCCGTGTTCATCCACCCCTTCGACCACCCCGACATCATCGCGGGCCAGGGCACGGTCGGCCTGGAGATCCTGGAGCAGTGCCCCGAGGTACGCACGATCGTTCTGGGGATCGGCGGCGGCGGGCTGGCGGCGGGCGTGGCTCTCGCGGTGAAGTCGCTGCGCCCGGACGTACGGATCATCGGGGTGCAGGCGGAAGGCGCGGCGGCGTACCCGCCCTCACTGGCTGCCGGACGGCCGGTGTCGATCCAGAACCCGGCCACGATGGCCGACGGCATCAAGGTCGGCCGGCCCGGCGACGTGCCGTTCCGCCTCGTCGAGGAGCTGGTCGACGAGGTCCGTACGGTCTCCGAGAACAACCTGTCCAGTGCACTGCTGCTGTGCCTGGAGCGCGCCAAACTCGTCGTCGAACCGGCCGGCGCGAGCTCCGTCGCGGCCCTGCTGCGCGCGCCCGGGTCCTTCGAGGGCCCGGTGGTGGCTCTGCTGTCGGGCGGGAACGTGGATCCGCTGTTGATGCAGCGCATCCTGCGCCACGGTATGGCGGCGGGCGGCCGCTATCTGGCGGTCACGCTGCGGCTCACGGACCGGCCCGGCGCCCTGGCGACGCTTCTCGGGGTGTTGTCAGTGGCGGACGCTAACGTCCTGGACGTGAGCCACGTACGGACCGATCCACGGCTCGGGCTCACGGAGGTGGAGGTCGAGCTGCACCTGGAGACGAAGGGGCACGACCACTGCGCCGAGGTGAATCTGGCGCTGCGCGAGGCGGGTTACACGGTCATCGACTGAGGTCGGAGCCACCCGTGGAGTCCGGTCGTCACTCTCGGGGAAAATCCATTGAGAGACGCGATACATCGCGTTATGGTGTGCGCCTGGGTCGGCACCCGGGCGGGGTCGAGCCGGAAAGACATTCTCATCGCGCAAATGTTCGAATTGCATGGATATCCGAAAAATCCCCAACGACGTGGAGAACTCTCATGCCAGGCGCCATCTACGCCGAAGGCCTGGTGAAGACCTTCGGTGACGTAAGGGCTCTGGACGGCGTCGACCTCGATGTTCCGGAAGGCACCGTGCTCGGCCTGCTCGGGCCGAACGGCGCGGGCAAGACGACCGCGGTCCGCTGTCTGACGACCCTGCTGCGCCCCGACAGCGGCAGGGCCGTCGTCGCCGGCATCGACGTGGTCAAGGACCCCGACGCGGTACGGCGCAGGGTCGGCCTCTCCGGACAGTTCGCGGCGGTCGACGAGTACCTGACCGGCCGCGAGAACCTCCAGATGGTCGGCCAGCTCTACCAGATGAAGGCGAAGGCCGCGAAGGTCCGCGCGGCCGAGCTCCTGGAGCAGTTCCACCTCGCGGATGCCGCCGACCGCACCGCGAAGACGTACTCGGGCGGTATGCGCCGCCGCCTCGACCTGGCGGCGGCCCTGGTCGTGTCGCCCCCGGTGATGTTCATGGACGAGCCGACGACCGGCCTCGACCCGCGCAACCGCCAGCAGCTGTGGGACGTCATCAAGCAGCTGGTCTCCGGCGGTACGACGCTGCTGCTGACCACCCAGTACCTCGAAGAGGCCGACCACCTCGCGCACGACATCTGCGTGGTCGACCACGGCCGCGTCATCGCCCGCGGCACCGCCGACGAGCTCAAGGCGCAGACCGGCGGCGAGCGCGTCGAGGTCGTCGTGCACGAGCGGGAACACATGGAGACCGCCTCCGAGGTGCTGCGCGGTTTCGGCAAGGGCGACACCACGGTCGAGGAGCACACCCGCAAGCTCACCGTGCCCGTCACCGGCGGCGCGAAGCTCCTCGCGGAGGTGATCCGCGAGCTGGACTCCCGCGGCATCGAGATCGACGACATCGGCCTGCGCCGCCCCACCCTCGACGACGTCTTCCTCTCGCTCACCGGCCACGTGGCCGAGGCGAAGGCCGAGGAGAACGGCGCGTCGGCGGACGCCCGGGCCGGCAAGGGCAAGGAACCCCGGACCGACAAGAGCAAGAAGGAGGCCGCGAAGTGAGCGCCGTCAGCGACGCCGTGCAGGTCACGGCACCCGCGAACCCGGTCGTCCAGTCCATCCGGGATTCCCTGGTCATCGCCAAGCGGAACCTGATCAGGATGTCCCGGATTCCGGAGATGGTCATCTTCGGACTCATCCAGCCGATCATGTTCGTGGTGCTGTTCACCTACGTCTTCGGCGGGTCCATGAAGATCGGCGGCAGCACCAGCGCCACCGACTACACCAACTTCCTGATGGCCGGGATCTTCGCCCAGACCGTCACGTTCGCCACCGCGGGCGCCGGCGCGGGCATCGCCGACGACATGCACAAGGGCCTCATCGACCGCTTCCGGTCGCTGCCCATGGCGCGCGGCGCGGTGCTCACCGGCCGCACCCTGGCCGACCTCGTACAGACCGCGCTGACCCTGCTGGTTCTCGCGATCGTCGCCCTGATGGTCGGCTGGCGGGTCGGCTCGAACGGCAGCACCGACGCGTTCCGTGTCCTCGGGGCCTTCGGGCTGCTGCTCCTGCTGGGGTACGCGTTCACCTGGATCGGCGCGCTCATCGGCCTGTCCGTGCGGACGCCCGAGGCGGCCACCTCCGGCGGACTGATCTGGCTCTTCCCGGTCACGTTCATCTCGAACGCGTTCGTGGACACCAGCAACATGACCCCCTGGCTGCAGGATGTCGCGGACTGGAACCCGTTCAGCGCCACCGTGCAGGCCTGCCGCGTCCTGTTCGCCAACCCCGGGGTGTCGACGTCCGACGCCTGGCCCATGCAGCACCCGGTCTGGGCCTCGGCGATCTACTCCGTCCTGATCGTGCTGATCTTCCGGACGCTCGCGGTCCGCAAGTACCGCTCGGCGACGGCGTGACGCGGACGCCCGGGACGTCGACGTAGACATCGGCCCGGACATCGGCCCGGACGTCGGCCTGGACATCGGCCCGGACGTCGAAGCAGAGGTCGACGCGGATATGACAATGCCCCCGGCATGCGGCCGGGGGCATCGTCGTCGCTGGTCCTGGGCTCAGCCCTGGTACGGCACGGCCTTGAGGATCTTCACCGAGGCGAGCTTGCCGTTCGGCAGCTCGTACTGGGCGTCCTCGCCGACCTTCTTGCCGTTCACACCGGAGCCCAGCGGGGACTGCGGCGAGTACGTCTCGATGGCGGCGCTCGCGTACTCGCGCGAGCCGAGCAGGAAGTCCAGGGTGTCGTCCTCGTCGCCGTCGAAGGCGATGGTGACGACCATGCCCGGTGCGACCACGCCGTCCGCCGCGGGAGCCTCGCCGACCTTGGCGTTCTCCAGGAGCTGGGTCAGCTGGCGCACTCGGAGCTCCTGCTTGCCCTGCTCTTCCTTGGCCGCGTGGTACCCGCCGTTCTCGCGCAGGTCGCCCTCCTCACGCGCGGCGGCGATCTTGCCGGCGATCTCCGTGCGCGCAGGACCAGACAGGTACTCCAGCTCGGCCCTGAGCTGGTTGTACGCCTCCTGGGTCAGCCAGGTGACGTTCTCGCTGGTCTGGGTCACAGGTGCTCCTCGTAGGTACTGGGATACAAAGCATCGCCCTACCCAGAAGCATGTTCTCTCACGGGTGGGCGAAACCACGAGCCTAACAATTCAGCGGCTCTGAGGGGAGGACATAAGACATCAGAATTACATCAACGCAGGTCAGCCGACGCTTGCTGAGAGTGATGCCCGCCGTGCCGATGCCGTCGGGTCCGGGTCGGCGATGCCGCTCAGCCCGTGTGACAGCCGAGGAGTTCCGCCGTGGAGCCCCGGGCCGTCGTACGCAGGGTAACCACCTTGTCGAGGCGGGAGGAGTCCTGGTCGAAGCGGAAGTCGGCGCGGCCCACCTCGATGCCGTCGGCGCTCTGCGAACGCAACGTGCAGTAGCCGTTCGTGCCCGAGTCCTTGTGCACCTCCAGGTGCACCTCGACCGCGCTGTCCGAGACCGCCTTGAAGGTGATCACCTGGGCGCTGATCTTGGTCCCGGCGATGTAGTCGTAGCCGAACCAGCCGACCAGACCGATCAGGGCGACACCCAGGACGCTCCCGATGATCTTGAGCTTCCGGTCGGCACGCTCGTCCGCGGAGCGGCCGTACCGGCCCTCGGGCAGCTGCGTGCTCGCCGTACTCATGATCGTCCTCTCGGCTGGGGTCCGTGAGACGGACCCCGGAATTATTCGCCCCCCGATTCCGTCACTATAGAAGCCGCCCAAAGCGCTGATTCACGCCGGGCGCCGACAGCCGACCTACTCAGGCGACAGCCGACTGACCGAGGATTGAGTCTTGACTGACCAGCTGCGACTGATGGCCGTTCACGCCCACCCCGACGACGAGTCGAGCAAGGGCGCGGCCACCATGGCGAAGTACGTGTCCGAGGGGGTGGACGTGCTGGTCGTGACCTGCACGGGCGGGGAGCGCGGCTCCATCCTCAATCCCAAGCTTCAGGGCGACAAGTACATCGAGGAGCACATCCACGAGGTACGCAAGAAGGAGATGGACGAGGCCCGCGAGATCCTCGGCGTCAAGCAGGAATGGCTCGGCTTCGTCGACTCGGGCCTGCCCGAGGGTGACCCGCTGCCCCCGCTCCCCGAGGGCTGTTTCGCCCTGGAGGACATCGACAAGGCGGCCGGCGAGCTGGTCAAGCAGATCCGCTCGTTCCGCCCGCAGGTGATCACCACGTACGACGAGAACGGTGGCTACCCGCACCCCGACCACATCATGACCCACAAGATCTCGATGGTGGCGTTCGAGGGCGCGACGGACACCGAGAAGTACCCGGAGTCCGAGTTCGGACCGGCGTTCCAGCCGCGGAAGCTCTACTACAACCAGGGCTTCAACCGCCCGCGCACCGAGGCGCTGCACCACGCGCTCCTGGACCGGGGCATGGAGTCGCCGTACGGGGACTGGCTGAAGCGCTGGAGCGAGTTCGAGCGCACCGAGCGCACGCTGACCACGCACGTTCCGTGCGCGGACTTCTTCGAGATCCGTGACAAGGCGCTGATCGCGCACGCCACGCAGATCGACCCCGACGGCGGCTGGTTCAAGGTCCCCATGGACATCCAGCGGGACGTCTGGCCGACCGAGGAGTACGAGCTCGCGAAGTCCCTCGTCGATACATCCCTCCCCGAGGACGACCTCTTTGCGGGCATCCGCGACAATGCCTGACATGAGCGCAAGCCTGGCACTGACGCACCTCGTCCCCCTCGCCAAGGAGGTCGACCAGAACAAGGTCACCCCCGGCGTCCTCGGCTTCATCGTCTTCGCGGCGATGGCCCTGGCCGTCTGGGGCCTGATGAAGTCCATGAACCGCCACATGGGCAAGGTCACCTTCGAGCAGGACCCCCAGAACAAGGCGGCGGGCTCCGGCGGCGCGGAACGGTCCGCCTCCGGTACGGCGACGTCCGGCACGGGCACCGGCACCGGCACCGGCTCCGGCGGGAAGGCCGCTCCCGCGAAGGGCTGAGCCCGCCCCCGCGGGAGCACCGGCCCCTGCGGGAGCACCGGCCCCCGCGGGAGCGCCTCGCCACCCCTCACGTCACCACGGTCACGCCCATCACATCGCGGGCGTGCCGTCCCGGCACCATGCCCAGGCGCCAGGCCTGCCAGCCGGCGTCCAGGTCCACTCCCCGCTCCAGCAGCAGCTGATACGCCTCGATGAAGTCGTCGAGCCTGCCGTCGCGGGTGGAGTGGCCGGCGCGCGAGAGTTGCCGCAGTTCCTCCACCGCCACCGCGGCGCCCACCTCGTGGCCGCCCGGGGCCGCGTACGGGAGCAGGGTGCAGCGCAGGAAGCGTGCCCAGTCCTCTCCGCGATGGTCGCCGTACGAGGCGAACAGGCCGACGGCCTCGTCGCACAGGGACAATGCCTGCTGGGTGCGGGCGTTGCCCGCGTCGACGACGGCGAGCTCCAGGCAGGTCCACGCCTCGCCGTGTGCCACCCCGATGCGCTGGAAGTCCGCGCGGGCGTCGACGAGGAGCTGGCGGGCGAAGCCCGAGTTCCGCAGCGAGCCCGTCTGCGCGGCGCGCTGGTCGCGGGTCACGCGGGCCGAGTGGTGGCGGGCGCAGGCCAGGCCGTAGACGTCCCGCATACGGGAGAACATCGTCCGGGAGCGCTCCAGCTCGCGCACCGCCTGGTTCAGGTTGCCGGTCTCCTCCAGGGCCTGGCCCAGGTAGTAGACCGTCCAGGCCTCGCCGCGCGCGTCCTCGTTCTCGCGGTGCCGGGAGGCCGCCTGGCGCAGCCCGTCGACCGCGGAGGACGGGTCGCCCTCGACGAGCCTGGCGCGGGCCAGCTGAGTGAGTGCCCAGGCCTCGCCGCGGGCGTCGCGCGTACGCCCGTACAGGTCGAGCGCCTCGCGCAGTTCGCGCTCGGCGCGCGGCACGTCGCCCATGCGCAGGCCCAGCTGGCCGAGCTGGAAGTGGGCCCAGGCCTCGCCGTGCACCGAGCCGCTCTCGCGATGCAGGACCAGGGCCTCGGTGAGGAGGTCGAGGGCCTGCGCGAGCCGGGATCTGTCGCGCTCCACCGCCGCCAGCGCGTGCATCGTCCAGGCGCGGTCGGCCGCCAGCTCGGGTGAGGCCTGGAGATCCATGGCCTCCTGGAGCTTGGCCGCCGCCTCGATGAGGTTGCCCTGGTGGTGCAGCGTGATGCCGAGGGAACACAGCGCCCTGGCCGCCCCCGCGTCGTGATGGGCCTCGAAATAGAGGTCCACCACCGCCGCCAGGGTCGTCCGCGCCTTGTCCAGCTCACCCAGCTGGCGGGCCGCGATACCGGTGCGCCACTGGACCGAGCGGACGAGGAGCCCCTGGTCGACAGCCTGGGTCAGCTCGCTGATCTCGCCCAGCCGGTAGAGGTCGCCGCGCAGCAGGCAGTAGTCGCACAGGGCGCCCAGCAGGTTGAGCACCGCCGCCTGGTTCACCCCCTCCGCGTGCCGCAGGGCCGCCGTGATGAAGCTCGACTCGTCGTCCAGCCAGCGCAGCGCGGCGTCCAGGGAGGTGAAGCCGTGCGGCCCGAACTGGTCGGCGCGCGTCGACGTCTTGCCGTCCACCAGGCGGATCACCGAGTCGGCGAGCTCCGCGTAGTTCACGATCAGGCGCTCCTGCGCCGCCGTGCGCTCCGAGGGCTCCTCCTCGTCGAGGAGACGGGCCGCGGCGAAGGCCCGCACGAGATCGTGCAGGCGATAGCGGCTGCCGCGCACATGGTCGATCAAGCCCGCCCGGGAGAGGGCGGTCAGATGACGGACGGCCTCGGGTTCGTCCGTCGCGAGGAGGGATGCCGCCGCTGCCGCGCCCAGGGAGGCGCGACCGGCCAGGGCGAGCCGGCGCAGCAGCCGGCGCGCCATGTCCGACTGGTCCGTGTAGCGCAGCCACAGCACCCGCTCGACGGGTTCCACGGGGCCGTAGGCCGCGAGGTCGGTGGCGAGTCCGCGCGGGGTGCGCGGGCCCAGCGAGGAGCCGGCGACACGCAGGGCCAGCGGCAGGCCCCCGCACAACTCCCTTATCCGGTCGATGGATTCGGCGTCGTACGGACCGGACACGTCCTCGGCCGCGGCGGCCAGCAGCTCCTCGGAGCCCGCCGCGTCCAGCGCCTCGACGGGGAGCTGGTGCACCCAGGCGGGGAGGTCGGCGGGCAGGTCGAGGGGCTTGCGCGCGGTGACCAGGACCAGGCTGTCCGAGCGCTCGGGGACCAGCGTGCGCACCTGTTCGGCGTCGCTCGCGTCGTCCAGCACGATCGTCACGGGCAGTCCCGTCAGATGCTGGTGGTACAGCTCGCTCAGACGTCTGACCTGCTGATCCTGCGAGGAGCGCTCGCGGAAGAGGAGCTGTTCGCGCGGGGCGCCGAGCCGGTTCAGCAGGTGCAGCAGCGCGTCGCGGGTGGTGAGCGGCGGGTCGTCCGGGCTGTCGCCCCGCAGGTCGACCACGCACGCGCCGCGGAACTGGTCCCTGAGGGCGTGCGCCGCCCGGACCGCGAGCGTGCTGCGGCCGGAGCCGGGCGCGCCGTGCAGTACCACGACCGTCGGTCTCGTCTCCGTGCTCGCCCGGGCCGCGTGCACCCACTGCGCGACCCGCGACAGTTCGGTCCGGCGCCCGGTGAACGGGCCTTCTCGCTCCGGAAGTTGTCCGAAGGACTGCTCGAGCACACTGCGCCGGCGGGCAGCCGCGCTCTTGTCGGTGCGCCGTAACTGGGGCGCACCCTTCTTGGCGCCGGTGGAAGCGTTGAGCACGCGCTGCTGGTCGAGGAACGGGCGGACGCCCCGCACCTCCAGGGCCGTCAGCCACTGGAGGCGCAACTGCTCGGGGCCCCCGGGCTGCCCCAGGGCTCCGGCCCGGCGGCTCGCGGCCGGCACGTGTGAGGCCGTCACCTTGAGGACGGTCGCCGCCGCGCCCGCCACGGCCACCGCCGCTCCGCTGCCGACGGCCGTGCCCGCGCCGGTGCCGAGGGCCAGGTCGGCGACGACGGCCGTGAGCGCACCAACGGCCGCCACGAGCAGGGCGGTTCCGGATCCCTCACGCGCGAACCGCTGCCCGAAGGTCTGCCGGCCCGCTTCCGACTCGTCCAGCGCCCGTGTGTACGCCGTGTACTCCTCGGCCGCGGTCTCCGCCATCGCGTCGAGCGCGGCCCGCGCCCGCGACAGCAGCGCGCTCCCGTCCACGCGCCCTCCGGAGCGGCGTACCTCCTCCTCGACGGCCCGGACCAACAGCCGCTCGGCCTCCGCCCGATGGCTGTCCCGCATGTCACGTCCCCCTCCGGCAGCAACTCCTTGGCCTATGAGTGTCCTTCGGGGAGGACGCGAGCGCGAGAGGGCCGTCGATCAATCCCGCGGACCACTACCGCCGGCTGCCGTGGAGCCCGCCTTTTCAAGGGCACAGGACCTGGGGTGTTCCTTGCGCGGGACACGCTCCTTGGAGAGGGCGAAGAAGACACATGCGCAGGCGAGCGCCGCCTCCGCCACCGCGCAGGCCAGGGCCTGGACGAGAGGGGCGCCCGGCTGCGCGGTGGTTATGTCGAACCAGGCGTCGAGCACCGCGACCGCGGCCGTCGCCGAAGCGGTCAGCCGCGCGTGCTGAACTCCGCGCAGCCCCAGCACGGCGGTGGCCGCGCAGCCGGCGGCCATCAGCACGTCGAGTCCCACCCAGGCCACCTGCCAGTTCCGCACCTCGGCGCTCGCCGGGAGCGTACGCACGAGGAGCACCATCCATGGCACGAGCGCCACGGCGGTGACGCCGAGCAGCACGAGAGCCCAGTTGCTTCGCATGACAGCACGATTCGTCCGCATGCCTCCACGATAGAGCCGCAGAGGAAATTCTGCAAAGAAAATTCTGCAGAATTTATTCTGCGGAGAAGGCGGGCCGGGGGATACCGTTGTCGTATGCCCGACCCCGAGCTGACCAGTCTCGAACGCACCGCCCTGTACAAGTCCCTCGGCAACCCGCTGCGCCGCCGCATCCTCGACTACCTCGGCCGGCACGGCGAGGCGAACTCGACCGTGCTCGCCAAGGAGCTCGGCGAGAGTTCCGGCACGACCAGCTACCACCTGCGCAAGCTGGCGGACCAGCACCTCATCGAGGAGATCCCGGAGAAGTCGGGCGGCCGCGAACGCTGGTGGCGGGCGCTGCCGTTCCGTCACACCACGCCCGATCCGGCCACGATGACGCACGAGGAGCGCGCCGCCGCCGAGGGCCTGGCGCGCCTGAAGATCGAGATGGACACCGGGCTGTACCTGCGGGCGCACAAGGAGTACGCGGGTCCCGAGGGGTGGGCTCAGGTCCAGCGCGCCGGCAACTGGATGACCAGGGACGAACTCCTGGACTTCGTACGCGAATACCGGGCGCTCCTCGACCGGTACGGCCACCCTCGTGAAGATGCCCCCGCAGGGGCACGCCCGGTGCACCTGCGCTTCTACGCCGTCCCGGACACCGTGGGAGAGTGGCAGGGTGAACCGACTGGCCCATGAGACGTCCCCGTATCTGCTCCAGCACGCCGACAACCCCGTCGACTGGTGGCCGTGGTCGGCCGAGGCCTTCGACGAGGCACGCAGAAGCAACCGACCCGTTCTGCTGAGCGTCGGGTACAGCAGCTGTCACTGGTGTCATGTCATGGCCCACGAATCCTTCGAGGACGACGCGACAGCCGCGTATCTGAACGACCACTTCGTCAGCATCAAGGTCGACCGCGAGGAACGGCCCGACGTCGACGCCGTCTACATGGAGGCGGTGCAGGCGGCGACCGGGCAGGGCGGCTGGCCGATGACCGTGTTCCTCACGCCGGACGCCGAGCCCTTCTACTTCGGCACCTACTTCCCGCCCGAGCCCCGCCACGGCATGGCGTCCTTCCGGCAGGTGCTGGAGGGTGTGGCCGTCGCCTGGACCGACCGGCGGGACGAGGTCGCCGAGGTCGCGGGGAAGATCACGCGGGATCTCGCCGAGCGGGAGCTGACCTTCGGGGACAGCCAGGTGCCGGGCGAGGAGGAGCTGGCCGCCGCGCTGCTCGGACTCACCCGGGACTACGACGCGGCGCGCGGGGGATTCGGCGGGGCGCCCAAGTTCCCGCCGTCCATGGTGATCGAGTTCCTGCTGCGCCACCACGCGCGGACCGGCTCCGAGGGCGCCCTCCAGATGGCCGTCGACACCTGCGAGCGGATGGCGCGCGGTGGCCTCTACGACCAGCTCGGCGGCGGATTCGCCCGGTACTCCGTCGACCGCGAGTGGGTGATCCCGCACTTCGAAAAAATGCTCTACGACAACGCCCTGCTCTGCCGGGTCTACGCACATCTCTGGCGTTCCACCGGGTCCGAGCTCGCCCGGCGGGTCGCTCTGGAGACGGCGGACTTCCTGGTGCGCGAACTCCGCACGAACGAGGGCGGGTTCGCCTCCGCGCTCGACGCCGACAGCGACGACGGCACCGGCAGGCACGTCGAGGGCGCCTACTACGTGTGGACGCCCGAGCAGCTGCGTGAGGTGCTCGGGGACGCGGACGCCGAACTCGCCGCCCAGTACTTCGGGGTCACCGAGGAGGGCACCTTCGAGGAGGGGGCGTCCGTACTGCAACTCCCGCAGCAGGAAGGTGTCTTCGACGCCGAGAAGCTCGCCTCCGTGCGGGAGCGGCTCCTCGCGGCGCGGGCCGAGCGGCCGGCCCCCGGGCGCGACGACAAGGTGGTCGCCGCCTGGAACGGGCTCGCGGTGGCCGCCCTCGCGGAGACCGGCGCCTATTTCGACCGCCCCGATCTGGTGGAGGCCGCGATCGGCGCCGCCGACCTCCTCGTACGGCTGCACATGGACGACCGGGCGCGGCTGGCCCGTACCAGCAAGGACGGCCGGGTCGGCGCCCACGCCGGGGTGTTGGAGGACTACGCGGACGTCGCCGAGGGCTTCCTCGCGCTGACGTCCGTGACCGGGGAAGGGGTCTGGCTGGAGTTCGCCGGGTTCCTGCTCGACCACGTCCTGGCGCAGTTCACGGACGACGGGTCGGGTGCCCTGTACGACACGGCGGCCGATGCCGAGCGGTTGATCCGGCGCCCGCAGGACCCCACCGACAACGCCACGCCCTCGGGGTGGAGCGCGGCGGCCGGAGCGCTGCTGTCGTATACCGCGCAGACCGGCGCGGAGCCCCATCGCACCGCCGCCGAGCGGGCGTTGGGCGTGGTGAAGGCGCTCGGGCCGCGGGCGCCCCGTTTCATCGGGTGGGGGCTCGCGGTGGCCGAGGCGCTGCTCGACGGTCCCCGGGAGGTCGCGGTGGTGGGGGAGGGAAGCGATCCGGCCACAACGGCCTTGCGGCGCGCGGCACTTCTGGGCACCGCGCCGGGCGCCGTCGTGGCGGTGGGAACGCCGGAGAGTGACGAGCTGCCGCTGCTTTCCGGTCGCTCCCTGGTGGACGGCAACCCGGCCGCGTATGTCTGCCGTAACTTCGCGTGCGACGTCCCGACGACCGATCCCGACCGACTGCGCACGGCTCTGAACGGCCGAAACGCGTGATGACCAACCGGTCCAAACGCCCCTAGAGAGCGGATTGTTCAGCAAGTCGACCGAGTGTGATGAAACACGCTCTTCACCGGAAGAACCTGTGCGCTTCACAGATCGCCCATAGTCTCAGCCCGGTGACGCGACGGCAGTGACACGCTGTCGCGACTGGGGGTATTTGGGGATCTGGGGGGATCTGTTGCTCACGTCTGTCTTTATCGCTGCCGTTTCTCTGGCGCTCTTCTGGATGGCGGCCTTCACTCTGTGGTGGCAGATGCACGCGTGGCGTACGCCCGAAGTGCTCGCCTCCACCCGGTTCAGCAGTCCGGACGGGGGTGAGAGCCTGTCCTTCTCGCTGCTGCTGCCCGCGCGGCACGAACAGGCCGTGCTCGACCACACCATCCAGCGGCTGCTGGAATCCAGCCACGCCGACTTCGAGATCATCGTCATCGTGGGGCACGACGACCCGGAGACCACCGAGGTGGCCCGGAGTGCCGAGGCGCGCGACCCGCGGGTCCGTGTCGTCGTCGACCACCACGAGAAGAAGAACAAGCCGAAGGCCATGAACACGGCCCTGCCGCACTGCCGCGGCGATGTGGTCGGGGTCTTCGACGCCGAGGACCAGGTCCATCCGGAGCTGCTCGCCCATGTCGACCACGCGTTCCGCACGACGGAGGCGGACGTCGTCCAGGGCGGGGTGCAGCTCATCAACTTCAACTCCAGCTGGTACAGCCTGCGCAACTGCCTGGAGTACTTCTTCTGGTTCCGCTCGCGCCTTCATCTGCACGCGCAGAAGGGGTTCATCCCGCTCGGCGGCAACACCGTCTTCGTACGGACGAAGGTCCTGCGGGAGGCCGACGGCTGGGATCCCAACTGCCTCGCGGAGGACTGCGATCTGGGCGTCCGGCTGTCCAGTGTCGGCAAGAAGGTCGTCGTCGCGTACGACTCCGACATGGTGACCAAGGAGGAGACGCCCGGCTCCCTGATGTCGCTGCTCAAGCAGCGCACCCGGTGGAACCAGGGCTTCCTGCAGGTCTACCGCAAGCGCGACTGGAAGCAACTGCCGGGCTTCGGACAGCGGTTGCTCGCCCGCTACACGCTGATGACGCCCTATCTCCAGGCGATCTCCGGAGTGATCATCCCGCTCAACGTGGCGGTCGCGCTCTTCCTCGACGTGCCCGTCGGGATCGCCTTCATCACGTTCCTGCCGGCCGTGACCGCCCTGGTCACCTTTGTCTTCGAGATCGTCGGACTGCACGACTTCGGCAAGCAGTACGGGCTTCGCGTTCGGCCCGTGCACTACCTGAAGCTCGTCGTCGGCGGTCCCTTCTATCAGGTGCTGCTCGCGGGTGCCGCCGTGCGCGCCGTCTGGCGTGAACAACGGGGGCGCAACGACTGGGAGTTGACCAGTCATGTCGGCGCGCATCTCACCGACGTGATCCGAGAGGACGTTCCTGCGTGACCTCCACCCTTCCCGCGGCGACCACACCAACGGTCCCCGCGCAGCGGCCTCGTGCGCCCAAAATCGTCCCTACGTCCCTGCCGGGCCGGCGTTTTCGCGGCTCGCGCTCCGATCTGATCCTGTGCGCGGTGCTGCTCGCGGCGATCCTCGTCGTGCAGGGCTGGAACATCGCCGCCTACCCGACCCTCAGCGACGACGAGGGCACCTACCTGGCCCAGGCCTGGGCCGTCCAGCAGGGCAAGGGCCTGGCCCACTACACGTACTGGTACGACCATCCGCCGCTCGGCTGGATACAGATAGCCGTGCTGACCTGGATTCCCGCGCACATCAGCCCGTCGCTGATGACGGTCGGCTCGATGCGTTTCGCGATGCTCGTGGTCAGCGCGGTGAGCGCGGTCCTGCTGTACGTCCTCGCGCGCCGGCTGTCGCTGCCGCAGTGGGCGGCCGGCCTCGCGATGGTCCTGTTCGGGCTCTCCCCGCTCTCGGTCGTGCTCCAGCGGGAGATCTTCCTCGACAACATCGCGGTGATGTGGACGCTGCTCGCGTTCTGCCTGGCCGCGTCGCCGAGCCGTCATCTCTGGCACCACTTCGGCGCGGGCCTCGCCGCCGCCACCGCGGTGCTGACCAAGGAGACGATGCTCGTCGTCCTGCCCGCGCTGTTCATCACCATGTGGCGCCACAGCCATCGCGACACCCGCAAGTTCGCGATCACCGGCGCCGTCACGGCCTGCGTGCTGATCGGCACCGCGTACCCGCTCTTCGCCCTGCTCAAGGGCGAGTTGTTCCCGGGCGGCGGACATGTCTCGCTCTGGGAGGGCATCACCTACCAGATGAGCCGACCCGGCTCCGGTTTCATCCTGGAGAGAGGCACCGGCTCGTACGGGGTGCTCCACTCCTGGCTGTACTACGACCGGGTCCTGCCGCTCGGCGGACTCGCGGGCGCCCTGCTGCTCCTGGCCACCCTCCGCTGGTCGGTGACCGCGCGCGCCCTGGCCGGACCCGCGCTCACCGTGGCGATCCTCGCCCTGGTGGCCATGCGGCCGAACGGCTATCTGCCCGCGATGTACGTCATCCAGGCGCTCCCCTTCCTCGCCCTGGTCCTCGCCGGAGGCACCGCGAGCGTCGCCCACGCCGTGCTGCGCAGACGGCGGACCGCCGAGGAGCGGACGTACTTGACATGGGGGCGGCGCGGGCTGGCCGCGGTGCTGGTGGTGGCCGCCGGCGCCTATGTCGTGCCCCACTGGTACGACGGTGACCGCACCGCCGTGACCGCCGACGCCAACGCCCCCTACCGGGCGGCCTCTTCCTGGCTGAGGACCGAGGTGCGGGACCCGCGGGACACCCGGGTCCTGGTCGACGACGCGCTCTGGCTCGACCTCGTGCACGACGGCTACCGGCCGGGCCTCGGCGCCATCTGGTTCTACAAGGCCGACCTCGACCCCGCGGTCACCAAGACGATGCCGCGCGGCTGGAAGGACCTCGACTACGTGGTCGCGTCCCCGACGGTACGGCGCGACGCGGTCGACCTGCCCAACGTGAAGGCCGCGATCGAGCACTCCACGGCCGTCGCCACCTTCGGCACGGGCGAGGACCGAATCGAGATCCGGCGGATCGACGACACCGCCGACACCAACGACACCACCAACACGGCACGTTCCGGAGGCAGTCGATGAGCAGCTTCGAGAGCACCGTCCCGGACGAACTGGGTGATCCGGCGGTACGCGGCGCCGAGGTCCCGGAGCCCGGTGCCGTCACCATCGTCGTACCGACCTTCAACGAGTCGGCGAACATACGGGAGTTGCTGCACCAGATATCCGAGTCCGTGCCGGCGCGGCTGCCCTGCGAGGTGGTCTTCGTGGACGACTCCACGGACGACACCCCCGAGGTGATCTCCGAGGCCGCGCGGGACTGCCCGTTCCCGGTGACCGTGCTGCACCGCGAGGTGCCCGAGGGCGGGCTCGGCGGCGCGGTCGTCGAGGGGCTGAAGGCGGCGAGCTCCCAGTGGATCGTCGTCATGGACGGGGACTGCCAGCATCCGCCGTCCCTGATACCGGAGTTGGTCGCCTCGGGTGAGCGTGCGAACGCGGGCCTCGTGGTCGCCAGCCGGTACATCAAGGGCGGCAGCCGGGAAGGACTCGCGGGCGGCTACCGGATCGCGGTGTCGCGCGGCGCGACCTGGCTGACCAAGACGCTCTTCCCGCGCAAGCTGCGGGGCATCAGCGACCCGATGAGCGGATTCTTCGCGATCCGCCGCAGTGCGGTCACCGCCGAGGTCCTGCAGCCCCTCGGCTACAAGATCCTGCTCGAACTCGCCGTACGCAGCCGGCCCCGTCAGGTCACCGAGGTGCCCTTCGTCTTCCAGGACCGCTTCGCGGGCGAGTCCAAGTCGAGCGCGCAGGAGGGCTTCAGGTTCCTGCGCCACCTCGTCGGGCTGCGCACCGCCTCGCCGGTCGCCCGCATGGTGGTCTTCGGGCTGATCGGCGCCACCGGTTTCGTGCCGAACCTGCTCGGCCTGTACGCGCTCACCGCCGCCGGACTGCACTACGTACCGGCGGAGATCCTCGCCAACCAGCTGGGCGTGGCCTGGAACTTCCTGCTCATCGAGCATCTGCTGTTCCGCGAGCGCCGCAAGCACCGCAACCGGTGGGACCGGACGGGCCGGTTCGCGCTGCTCGCCAACGCCGATCTGGTGCTGCGCATCCCGCTGATCGCGTTCTTCGTCCACCAGTTCGGCATGGGTGCGCTGTCCGCCACGGCACTGGCCCTGGTGACGACCTTCGTCCTGCGCTTCGCCGGGACCGAAGCGCTGGTCTATCTGCCGCGCCGCAGCAGCGAGAGCGGGCGTGGGAGCCGTACAGCAAGGAGAACCGTGTGAAATTCCGGGTGAGACCACGACGGAGAACCGCCCTGCTGGCCGTGACGGGCCTCGCCGCCGGGCTGCTGCTCGTGTCACCGCAGCCCGCGTCGGCCGTCAACCTCGTCACCAATCCCGGCTTCGAGACCGCCGGAACGGACGGGATGCCGTCCTGCTGGGAGAAGTCCGGCTGGGGCGACAACGACTTCAGCTTCGCGACCGTGACCGACGCCCATTCCGGCTCCAAGGCCATGAAGGTCACGCTGACCCGCCGGGTCGACGGTGACCGCAAGGCGCTGATCACCGAGTCCACCGCGTGCGCGCCGGTGGTCACCGCGGGCAAGCAGTACGACCTCGGGCTCTACTACAAGACGACGACGCCCGACGCGGCGATCACGCTCTTCCGGCACGACACCACGGCGGGCTGGCAGTACTGGACCGACCTCAAGACCCTGGACATGGCGGCGGCCTGGACGCAGGCGACGGTGCGCACCCCGGCCGTCCCGGCGGGCACCGACCGCATCACCTGGGGCGTCTCCGTGTACGGCACGGGTTCGGCGACCACCGACGACTACACGATGGAACAGGTCTCCGATCCCATTCCGCCGGCCACCTGCACAGGCACGGCCGAGGAGTGCGCGAACGGGAAGTGGACGGTCCTGCCCACGCAGAACCCGGTCCGTTCCATGCACTCCGTCGTGCTCAACAACGGCAAGGTGCTCTTGATCGCGGGCTCCGGGAACAGCGAGGAGAACTTCAACGCGGGCACGTTCACGTCGGCGGTGTACGACCCGGCGACCGGCTCGTACAAGGTGATCCCCACGCCCAAGGACATGTTCTGCTCCGGACACGTCCAGCTCGCCGACGGGCGGGTGCTGGTGATGAGCGGCAACAAGGCGTTCCCCGTCGCGGGCGGGCACGGGTACGAGGGATACAAGGACTCGTACATCTTCGACCCGGTCACCGAGACGTACAGCAGGACGAACGACCTGAACGACGGCCACTGGTATCCGTCCGCCACCGAGCTGGGCAACGGCGACATCATCTCGTTCGGCGGGCTGCGCGAGGACTCCTCGGGTTCGGTGACCGCCGAGCGCTGGTCGAACGCGCAGCAGCAGTGGCTGCCGCTGTGGCAGGTCAACCAGACGTGGTCGTTCTGGGGTCTGTACCCGTCGATGATCCTGATGCAGGACGGCCGGCTCTTCTACTCGGGCAGCCATGTCTTCGGCAACGGCACCCCGGGGACGGGATCGGCGATCTACGACTACGACGCCAACACCACGACCGCGGTCTCGGGCCTGCAGAACAAGGACCAACGCGACCAGTCCGCGAGCGTGCTGCTGCCTCCCGCGCAGGACCAGAAGGTCCTGACCATCGGCGGCGGCAACATCGACTCGAACCCGGACGCCAATCGGCTCACCGACATCATCGACCTCAAGGCCGCCAACCCGGCCTACACGGTGGGCCCGCAGATCCCCCAGGGCACGGTGGACCTCGGCAACGGCAAGGTGGCCGAGACCGGCGCCCAGGGCAAGATGTACGTATCCGCCGTCCTGCTGCCCGACGGCAAGGTCCTGGAGACGGGCGGCGGACTGCACAACCGCGCCAATCCCGTCTACGAGGCGTCGATCTTCGACCCCGCGACCTCGGCCTTCGACCCAGTGGCCGCCGACCCGGAGGCCCGCGGGTACCACTCCTCCGCGTTCCTGCTGCCCGACGGCCGGGTAATGGCCACCGGCGACAACCCGGGCAACGGCACCTGGAACCACGACGTGTCCATCTACACCCCGCCGTACCTCCTCAAGGGAACCCGCCCGACGATCACTTCGGTGATCGACAACGAGTGGGTGTACGGGGACACGCAGCGCATCACGGTCGACCGGCCCATCGTCAAGGCGGAGTTGATCCGGCCCGCCGCCGTGACGCACTCGTCCGACCCCAACCAGCGGTTCGTGGACCTGCCGCTGAGCGTGGACGGCAACAACGTCGACCTCAATGTGACGAGCAACCCCAATATGGCGCCGCCCGGCTGGTACATGCTCTTCGCGGTCGACGCCAACGGCGTTCCCTCGGTGGCCAAGTGGGTGCATCTCCAGGGCCCGTCCGCGCTCGCCACGGACACCGCCTCGGCCCACGTCCACTCCTTCGCCGACTCCCCGGCGGGCACCGTCACGGGGGCGGGCAAGAAGCGGACCTCGCAGAAGGTGTCCACCACCATCTCCGGCTGCGACCGCCACTACGGCACGATCAACGTCTGTGTGCCGACGGTCTTCCCCGACGGGGTGAAGAAGACGACGGCCTCCCGCTGCGCCTGGCTGAAGAAGAACGACTACGGGCGGCTCAGGATCAACGGCAAGGACGATCCCCTCGGACTCGACCCCAGCGGGGACGGACTGGCCTGCGGGGCAAAGGATCTGATCAAGCGTTAGGGGATCAGGGCCTGGAACCGGATCCGGTCGGGTGAAGGATCCGGTCGGTGACGGGGCCGGTCGGTGACGGGGCCGGTCGAGCGCCGGACGTATCCGGCGCCGGCCCGTCAGGTCCCGAACTCCGCCAGGGCGCGCTCCACGACGGTCTCCAGCCGGTCGTGGTGCGCGCCCTTCCAGTAGGCGCGCCCGCACTCCGCGCACTGGGCGAAGACGTCGTACGACCGCTCGGTGCCGCTCTCCAGCTGGTCCGCGACCTGCTCCTTGGTGGCCTTGCGGAGCAGTCCGTTGCACGCGGTGCAGAGCGTCCAGGGTTTCAGCTCCGGCGCGAACCGGCCGAGGACATCGCGGAGTTGGTCGTCGGGTTGGGTGCTGTAGACGAAGCCGCCCGCCCACAGCTCGCGGCGCCGCAGCAGTCCGCGGTCGCGGCTGAGCAGCACCCGCCGCTCGGCCGCCGAACGGGCGGCGAGAGCCGGGTCGCCGATGTCGGTGGACTCGTACGCCGTGTCGACGCCGAGCAGGCGCATCCGGCGGGCGAGGGTGCCGAGGTGCACGTCGAGGAGGAAGCGCAGTGGGGCGCCGGGGACCCGCTGCGGGCGTTCGACCGCGCGGACCCGCACCGACTCGTCCGCCGCCGGAATGTGCGAGAAGGGAACCTCGCGCCCGTCCACGACCAGGGCGCCGACCTCTGTCAGCGGGACGCCGAGCGACTCGACGACATGACCGAGGGTGGAGGAGCCGTCGGTGCCGACGGGGGTTACTCCGGCGCGGCGGGCGTGCGGGACGAACAGCCCCAGTTCGGGGGCGAATTCGATGTGGATCTCCGGTCCGTTCACGCGGTCAGGATGTCATGCGGGGCGCGCCCCGGGCCTCCGGGTTTCGCGGCGGCAGACCGTGCTCCAGGACGTTCACGGTGCGTTCGACGAGATCGGCAAGGTCGTCCCCCTGGCCGGTCTCGGCCCAGTACAGGGAGGTCTCCATCAGCCCGCCGATCAGCGACATCGCGAAGACCCGGACCTCCAGGCTGTCCGGGTCCCGGCCGGAGCGCTCCCCGATGGCCCGGCTCAGCAGCCGCCCGGTGACGGACATGCTCTCCATCATCCGGGAACGCACCGCGGGCACCTCGACCATCAGCCGCGTGCGGAGCCGGGTGATCTCGGGGTTCTCGGCGGCGCCGATGCCGATGGCCTTCCTGAGCACATGGCGCAGGGACTCGAACCACGGCTCGTCCACGGGGCGCTCCCGCAGTTCCTGCTCCAGGAGCGGGTCGTACTCGTCCGTGAGGACGATGTCCTCCTTGGTCGGGAAGTAGCGGAACACCGTGGACGGGGAGACCTCGGCCGCCTCCGCGATCTGCTCGATCGTCGTCGCGTCGTACCCCTGCTCCTCGATCAGCCGGTACGTCGCCTCGCGGATCGCGATGCGGGTCTTCATCTTCTTCCGCTCGCGGAGCCCCGGCTGGGGTTCCGCGGCGGGAGTGGAACTCTGTGCGGTGGCGGCCATGGTTCCTATTGTCCGGCATCCGCCGGGGCCGGGGCCATGGCGGTGTCCTCCTCCGGCACCGGCGCGGGCTGGTGCGGGCTCGGCAGCAGCGCCGCCGCCAGCAGTGCGGTGACCAGCGCCGCGACCCCGCTGACGAGCAGGACCAGGTCCATGCCGTGGATGTACGCGGCGTTCGCGGAGGCGGCGAGCGCGGGGTCGCTGAGCCGGCCCGCGACCACATGGGCGCCGACCAACGAGTCGCCGGCGGCCGCCGCGGCGGCGCGCGGCAGCGCGGAGCTGTCGAGGCGGTCGGCGTACGTGCTCGCCAGCAGTGAGCCGAGCAGGGCGATACCGATCGCGCTGCCCACCTGGCGCACCGTCATCAGCAGCCCGGAGCCGCTGCCGGCCCGGTCGCGGGGGAGTGCGCCGAGGGCGGTGGACATCGCGGGGACCACGGCGAATCCGAAGCCGAGCCCGGCGACGGACAGCCACAGGGCGGTGGCGCCGTACCCGTCGTCGACGGTCGTGCGACTGCCGAGGAACGCGGCGAAGGCGAGGACGACGAGACCCGCGCTGATCACCGCGCGCGCCCCGAAGCGGGTGACCAGCGGCTGCGCGCCCCGGGAGGCGATCAGCAGTCCGCCCATCATCGGCAGCATCCGCACCCCGGTCGCGAGCGCGTCGTGGCCGAGCACCGCCTGGAGGTACTGCGGCAGCACGAACATCAGGCCGGACAGGACGAACATGACGAGCGTCGCGGCGAGCGTGTTGAGCAGGAAGCCGCGCTGGGCGAGCAGGGAGAGATCCAGCATCGGGCGGGGGCTGCGGCGTTCGCGGACGACGAGCAGTCCGATCAGGGCGAGGGCGGCGGCGAAGCAGCCGAGGACGAGCGGGTCGCCCCAGCCGCGGGCCGGGGCCTCGATGATGGCGTAGACAAGGACGCTGAGGCCGACCGCGGTGAGCGCCGTGGAGACGGCGTCGACCTTGGGCGAGGCGGGGTCTCGGGTCTCGGGGAGCAGGAAGACGCAGGCGGTGATGCCGATGGCGGCCATCGGTACGTTGACCAGGAAGACCGAGCCCCACCAGAAGTGGTTCAGCAGCCAGCCGCCGATGATCGGGCCGAGCGGCAGGCCGAGCGCCGAGGCGGCGGAGACGGCTCCGACCGCCTTGGTGCGCTCGTCGGGTCCGAACAGCGAGGGCAGCACGGCGAGCGCGAGCGGCATCACCAGCGCGCCGCCGACACCCATCAGGGCGCGGGCCACGATCACCCAGGTGACGTCGTCGACGAGGGAGCCGGCCAGAGAGCCGGCCAGGAAGACGCCGAGGCCGGTGATGAGCATCCGGCGCCGCCCGAAGCGGTCGCCGAGCAGGCCCGCCGGGAGCATCAGCGAGGCGAAGACGACGACGTACGCGTCCGCCATCCACTGCTGCTGACCGGTGGACGCGCCGAGGTCCCGGGCCATCGTCGGCAGCGCCACATTGAGGATCGTCATGTCGAAGCCGAGCACGAGCATGCTCGCGACCAGGGCCCCGAGGGCCCACCAGCGGCGGGGATCGCGCCGAACGGCGTCGTCGTCTTGCGTGGGAGTCGCCATGAAATGAGAGTAACTCTCAAAAGGTAGTTACTGTCAATCCAGTGGGGCTTTCAGTTGGGGGAGAGGGTGTCGCGGGGGAGGGGTGTCGTCGCGTCGAACGCGCAGTGGCCGGGAACGCGCAGCGACTGAAAGCACGCGGAGGCCGGAAACGCGCAGTGGCCGCGGCTGGGGACCGGAAAACGCGCAGTGGCCGCGGCTGGGGAGCCGCGGCCACTGAGGAAGGGGGTGGGTTGGTCAGCCGTGCTGGTAGGCCACCAGGGAGATGCCGACGTAGTGCACGGTGAACGCGGCGAGGGTCAGCGAGTGGAAGACCTCGTGGAATCCGAACCAGCGCGGTGACGGGTTGGGTCGCTTGATCCCGTAGATCACCCCGCCCGCGCTGTAGAGCAGACCGCCGACGATCACCAGGACGAGGACGGCGATGCCGCCCGTGCGCATGAAGTCGGGCAGGAAGAAGACGGCCGCCCAGCCCATCGCGATGTAGCAGGGCGTGTAGAGCCAGCGCGGGGCGCCGACCCAGAACACCCGGAAGATGATGCCCGCCGCGGCGGCGGCCCAGATGCTCCACAGGAGCCACTGCCCCTTGGCCTCCGGCAGCAGCAGCATCGTCAGCGGGGTGTAGGTGCCCGCGATGATCAGGAAGATGTTCGCGTGGTCGAGTCTGCGAAGGATGCCGTCCATCCGCGGACTCCAGTCGCCGCGGTGGTAGAGGGCGCTCACCCCGAACAGGAGGCAGGCCGTCAGGGCGAAGATTCCGCAAGCGATGCGACCGCGGGTCGAGTTCGCCAGCGCGGTGAGGATCAGTCCGGAGATGAGGGCGGCCGGAAACATGCCGAGGTGCAGCCAGCCGCGGAGCTTGGGCTTGATCTCTTCCGACAGGGAGTGCGCGACAGACGCGTGGCCGGCGGCCGGCGTGTCCGTGGGCGCGTCGGGGACGGACGCAGTCATGGGCCGCATCGTACCTACGGAACCGTAAGTTACGTGTCAGTCCCGCGTAAGCGAGCCGCAATAGTGGCCATGATCTCACGCGGGTGGGCGGGCGGCGCGGGGTACGCGCGGTGAATCCGGAGCGAGCGGGGGGAAACCTTCCGGTGAGTGGCGATGCTCACTCCGCTCAGGTGTGAGGCCCTCTGGACATATGCGCGACTCAGTCGGATCATCAAATGAGTGCGGTCGGCACCGGATGAGCGCCAGGGGTTCAATCACCGTGAAGCATCCGGGTCGCAGCCCCCACGGGGCACCAAAACAAAACCCCTCATTTAGGAGCAATCGTGGCGCGCGACATCGCGGCTCCCGTCCCGACCAACCACAAAGAACTGATCTCGTGGGTCAACGAGATCGCCGAACTGACCGAGCCGGACAGTGTGGTCTGGTGTGACGGATCCGAGGCCGAGTACGAGCGACTGAGCGAGGAGCTCGTCCGCAAGGGCACCTTCAAGAAGCTCGACCCGATCAAGCGCCCCAACTCGTACTACGCCGCTTCCGACCCGACCGATGTCGCGCGGGTCGAGGACCGGACGTTCATCTGCTCCGAGAAGGAAGAGGACGCGGGCCCGACCAACCACTGGAAGGCCCCCGCCGAGATGCGGGACATCTTCTCGGGTGAGCAGGGCGTCTTCCGCGGCTCGATGAGGGGCCGGACGATGTACGTCGTCCCGTTCTGCATGGGCCCGCTCGGCTCGGACCTCTCCGCGATCGGCGTCGAGATCACCGACTCCGCCTACGTCGCCGTCTCCATGCGCACCATGACCCGCATGGGACAGCCCGTCCTGGACGAACTCGGCACCGACGGCTTCTTCGTGCGTGCAGTGCACACGCTCGGAGCGCCGCTGGCCGAGGGCGAGGCGGACGTGCCGTGGCCGTGCAACTCCACGAAGTACATCTCGCACTTCCCCGAGACCCGCGAGATCTGGTCGTACGGCTCCGGGTACGGCGGCAACGCGCTCCTCGGCAAGAAGTGCTACGCCCTGCGCATAGCCTCCGTGATGGCACGCGACGAGGGCTGGCTCGCCGAGCACATGCTGATCCTCAAGCTGACCCCGCCGCACGGCGAGTCGAAGTACGTCGCCGCCGCCTTCCCGAGCGCCTGCGGCAAGACCAACCTCGCCATGCTGGAGCCCACGATCTCGGGCTGGACGGTCGAGACCATCGGTGACGACATCGCCTGGATGCGGTTCGGCGAGGACGGCCGGCTCTACGCGATCAACCCCGAGGCCGGCTTCTTCGGTGTCGCGCCCGGCACCGGTGAGCACACCAACGCCAACGCGATGAAGACGCTGTGGGGCAACTCCGTCTTCACCAACGTCGCGCTCACCGACGACAACGACATCTGGTGGGAGGGCATGACGGAGGAGACTCCGGCACACCTGACCGACTGGAAGGGCAACGACTGGACGCCGGAGTCCGCGACGCCCGCCGCGCACCCCAACGCCCGCTTCACGACGCCCGCCTCGCAGTGCCCGATCATCGCGCCCGAGTGGGAGGACCCCAAGGGCGTGCCGATCTCGGCGATCCTCTTCGGCGGCCGCCGCGCCACGGCCGTACCGCTGGTGACGGAGTCCTTCGACTGGAACCACGGTGTCTTCCTCGGCGCGAACGTCGCCTCCGAGAAGACCGCCGCCGCCGAGGGCAAGGTCGGCGAGCTGCGCCGCGACCCCTTCGCCATGCTGCCGTTCTGCGGCTACAACATGGGCGACTACATGGGGCACTGGGTCGACGTCGCCAAGGACAAGGACCAGGCGAAGCTCCCGAAGATCTACTACGTGAACTGGTTCCGCAAGAACGACGCGGGCAAGTTCGTGTGGCCCGGCTTCGGCGAGAACAGCCGCGTCCTGAAGTGGATCGTCGAGCGCCTCGAGGGCAAGGCCGAGGGCGTCGAGACCCCGATCGGCGTCCTGCCGACCCGGGAGTCCCTCGACACCGACGGTCTCGAACTGGCCGACACCGACCTCGACTTCCTGCTCACGGTCGACAAGGAGGTCTGGCGCGAGGAGGCCGCCCTGGTCCCCGAGCACCTCAACACCTTCGGCGAGCACACGCCGACGGAGCTGTGGGACGAGTACCGCGCCCTGGTGCAGCGACTGGGCTGACGCCCCCTGTTACTCCGCGGCCGACCGAGTTGCCCTGACCTGCGACCGTTGTGGCGGTCGGCCGCGGTGACAGCACCCCGCCGGGGCTCCGCGCACATCTGTGCGGGGCCCCGGTTTTTTTCGTCCCCTCCGCCCCGCCCGTGCCGGAACGGCTGAAAAAGCGCGGATTTCGGGGGACACTCCTGACATCCTGCAGTGAACCCCGAAATGAGGTGGGCGGGGTGCGTACGCCTGTCAGTGACCCCATGAAGATCGGTCCGTACCGCATTGTGGGCCGGCTCGGCTCCGGCGGCATGGGATGGGTGTATCTCGGCCGCTCGCCCGCCGGGCGCGAGGTCGCGGTGAAGGTGGTGCGGCCCGAACTGGCCGCGGAGAGCGAGTTCCGGGAGCGCTTCGCGCGTGAGGTCGCGGCGGCGCGTGTGGTCAGCGGCGCCTACACCGCGGCCGTCGTCGACGCCGACACCGAGGCCGAACTGCCCTGGCTGGCCACCCTGTACGTGCCCGGCCCCTCGCTAGCCGAGGCGGTCCACACCGACGGTCCCCTGCCCGAGCCGCAGGTACGACGGCTCGGCGCGGGCCTGGTCGAGGCGCTCCAGGCCATCCACGCCGCACGTGTGGTGCACCGGGACCTCAAACCGGCGAACGTGCTCCTCGCCTCCGACGGCCCGCGCGTCATCGACTTCGGGATCTCCCGGGTGGACGGCGCCCCGGGCCTCACCCAGGTCGGCGTCGTCGTCGGCACCCCGCCCTTCATGTCGCCCGAGCAGATCAAGGGGGCCACGGTGGGCCCGGCGAGCGACGTCTTCTCCCTCGGCGGGGTCCTGGTGTACGCGCTCACCGGACGACCTCCGCACGGCAGCGGAGAGGCGGTGCGCTACCGGGTCGTCCTCGCCGAACCCGAACTCGACGGCATGGCGGGGCCGATGCGGGAACTCGTCGCGCGCTGTCTGGCGAAGCGGCCCGAGGACCGGCCCCAACTGGACGCACTCCTGGCCGGGTTGCTGGAGGAGGAGCCCCGGTCGGCAATCTGGCCGCCGCCCACGGTGGCCCACAGCATCAAGGTGCGCACCCAGGATCTGATGAAGCGCCGCAAGGAGAGCACCAGCGTGTCCGTACCCTCCTGTCTGCTGTCGCACGCCCAGGCACTGCTCGACGCCGGGCTGACCGACGCGATGGTCGCCGAGGCGGTGGGCCGTGGCGACGCCTGAGTCCTTTCCCGGCCGCGGTCACGAGATCCTCGAAATCGGCACGCACTGGCGGCAGTTGGTGCAGAACTGGGTGACCAGACGGAATTTCCACACGGCGACCGACACCGTTTCCGTCTCCATGCGATTCGACCTCGAGGAAACGGGCCGGATGGTCACCGTGCGATTCATGACGACGAAGAGACTGCTGGTCGCTTTCGCGACCGACGGGCATTTTCTGCGCCAGGACCAACTGGCCGTCGCCGCAGCCGCGTCGAACGCGTGGAATACCGAACAACTGCGTCCCATGCTGTCCGTCTGGGACGTGCGGGGGCCGCGTCCCTGTCTCGCGGGAGTGTGCGACCTCCCCCTGACCTGTCGCATCACGCAAACAGATTTCGATGCTTTGGCCAGCGATTGGGTGGAACGGGCGAGACAAATGTTCACCCGATGCCATCAGGTGTTCGAGTTGTAGAAGTGATGGCCGCTGCGTTCCTCAAACCCTTTCGGACGCCCGCCGTTTTCCGCCACTATGGGCGAGTGCCTTTCAGGGCCACGGGGGTGTTTTCTTAGGGCCACGGGGGGTCTCCATGCGGCGTCGCCTTTCCTTCCTCATGCTTTCCGGACTCCTGGTCGCGCTCGCTCCGGCGGTGCCCGCGGCGGCCGACGAGTCGTGCGGCGCGACCTTCGGGGAACACCTCAAGTGCTGGTCCCGGTGGATCGGCGAGGGAACGGTTCACATCACCCTCGACCGGGCGCTGCAGTTCGACGGCGACGCCGGGAGCCACAAGGGCTTCGAGCAGACCCTGTTGGGCCGGCGCGCGAGACTCGTGGTCGAGGTCCCGCGGCACGGTCACACCGGACAGGGCGGAACGGCACTTCTCCTGCTGGCGAACCGGACGGCCAGGCTCGTCGCGAACGACGCCACCATCGACCCGCTGAAGCCCGAGGCCGTGGACGAGCTGGCCGCCCTCGGGGCCTGCGACCCCAAGAACGAGACGGACCCGTGCGCCCGGCTCGGCAAGGGCCACTCGCTGAGCGGCGGCGACCTCGTCGACCTGGGCCTGGCCGCCGACCTCTCCCGGCACGCGTACGGCGTCGACGGCACCCTGGGTGGGCCGTCCGCCACCTCGACCCCCACCGAGACCGACTCCGGCAAGGTGAGCCAGGGCCAGGGCCAGGGGCACGGGCAGAGCCAGGGCCAGGCGACCGGGAAGGTCGGCGACCCCGGCGACCCCGGTACGGGCACCGACGCCGGTACCGACTCGGGCGCCGGTTCCGGCTGGGACACCGCCACCCAGGTGCTCGCCGTCCTCTGCGTCGTGCTCGTCCTCCTCCTCGGCCTGCTCCTCTTCCTGATCCGCCGTTCCGCCCGTGCCGTCGCTGTCGGCACCCTGTCCCGTCGATCGCTCGCCGCCCCCGGCGTCGGCGCCGTACCGGCCGCCACGGCGCCCCGCCCGCGTACCCGGGCGCCCGACGAGGCCACCACCCGCCTCAGGGTCACGCCGACACCCCGCAACCACGGACGGCGGGTCGGCAACGTACCGGGCCCCGCCCGGCCCGCCGTCGTCCGCACCGAACTGCACCCGCAGGGCTATGTCGAGATCGACCACGTGCTGTACCGGGCGGTGTGGGCCGAGCCGGGCCGCCCGCCGCCCGCACCCGGCGGACTCGTCGATGTCACCGAGGCGGGGGAGCGGGACTCCGACGTCCTCTACGCCTTCCCGCCGACGGCCGGACGGCACGCCAAAGCCGGCCGGCCCTGAGACCAGGAGAGATCCCCATGCACAGCGAATACCCGCCCACCCTGCCGGCGGAGTACGCCGACATCGAGTTCGAGAACAACGCGCAACGGCTGCCGCTCGTGCTCTGTCTCGACATCTCCAGCTCCATGGCGGGTCAGCCCATCCAGACGCTCAACAACGCGCTCGCGGAGTGGACCCGGGAACTGCACGACGACGTCAGCCTCAGCTACAGCGTCGAGGTCGCCGTGGTCACCTTCGGCGGCAACGGTGTAGCGGCCTGGCGTGGGCCCCAACTCCTCGCCCCACGCGCCCCGGTGAGCCCCTTCGTGCCCGCGCACATGTTCCGGCCGCCGCAGCTCGCCGCCGCCGGGGTCACGCTGATGACGGAAGCCCTCGAACTGTCGATGCACATCGTCGCCGCCCGCAAGGCCGAGCTGCGCGCCTCCGGACTCCAGTACTACCGGCCGCAGATCTGTCTGGTCACGGACGGGCTGCCGACCGACGCCACGGGCCATCTCACCGACTCCTGGCACCGGTTGATCCCGGTGCTCGCCGACGAGCAGCGCGCCCGCCGCTTCCGGCTGTACGCGATCGGCGTCGGAGGCATCACGGACCGGGGCGAGCAGGTGCTCCAGTCGTTCGCGCCGAAGTTCAACGCCCGGTTGCAGGGATTCCCCTTCCGCGAGCTGCTCCAGATGATGTCCGCCAGTGCCAACGCCGAGCAGAAGGGCGCGGGCGACGAGGTCTTCGAGAAGATCTTCAGCCAGTTCAAGACGCAGCGCCCGGCCTGGGAATCGTGACCGACGACCGGATGGGATTCCTGACTGATGACCGGAGTCGACGAGCGGGAGACGCCGTGGCGGATCCACGGAATGAGCGTCGAGGGATACCGGCACCGCCGGCAGGGGATGCCCTGCCAGGACGCCTGCGCCTACACGGTGTCGGCGTCCGTGGCGGTCCTCGCCGTAGCGGACGGCGCGGGCAGCAGGCCGCGCTCCGAGGAGGGTTCGCGGCTCGCGGTGGAGCTGGCCACCGAGCACTTCGCGCGCCGGGCCGCCACCGCGGCGGACCGCCGTCCCGGCCAGGCGGTGCACGAGCTGCTGGAGGACGCCTTTCACGACGTCTGCAAGGTGTTCCTGGACCGGACGGGCGCCGACGCGGCGGACTTCGCGACCACGCTCACCGTGGTCGTGCTCGCGCGGGGCTGGCTCGGTCATCTGTCCGTGGGCGACGGCTTCGTCGTCCTGCGGGCCGGCACGGAGGACGGTGAGCGGCAGTTCCATCTGCTGCCGCAGCCTGCGGCGGCCAGCGAGTACAGCAACGAGACGGTCTTCCTGACCTCGCCGGACGCGGCCCGCTGGGTGCACACCGACTGTGTGTCCGACGACGGGATCGACGGGGTGCTGCTGTCCACCGACGGACTGGCGCAGGCCGCGCTCAACCCCTCCGGAGGTGGCGCGCTGTCCCCGAACACGTCGTTCGCCGAGGCCGTGTTCCGCTCCCTCGACGTTCCCGGTCCGGTGACCGCGAGCGCCCACGAGGGCCTCGGGACCCTGCTCCGCTCGGACCGGCTGACCGCCCTCAACGCCGACGACAAGACCCTGCTGCGGGCCGTGCTCAAGGCGCGGCCATGAGCGGCCTCACCGTGTTCCTGGACGGCAAGCCGGTCACCCTCGCCGAACTGCCCCTCAAGGGCGGCGGCCAGGCGGCCGTCTTCCCGGTCGTCGGTGACGACGGCATCGTCGTCAAGCTGTACCGCGAACCGCCGGGCCCCGAGCAGGAGCGGCGGCTGATGCGGATGCTGACCATGTCCCCGCTCGTGACCCGTCCCACCGACGCCTCCCAGCCGCCCGAGCTGGCCTGGCCGACCGCCCTCGCCCGCGGAGCGCAGGGCGAGTTCCTCGGCTACGCCATGCGCCGTTTCGGCGAACCCCAGCACGTGCAGCTGATCGGCCTGTTCACCCGCGCCCAGCGCCTCAAGCTCTTCGCCGACCGGGCCGACTGGCGCTTCCTGCTCGGCGTCGCCTGGAACCTCGCCTTCATGACCGCCCGCATGCACTACGACAACCTCGTCATCGGCGACTTCTCCAGCAGCAATGTCGTCGTCGACGCCAACGGCTTCGTCACCTTCCTCGACTGCGACTCCATCGCCTTCAACGACCCGGTGACCGGGGAGCTCTTCCCCTGCCTGATGCACACCACCGACTACTCGTCACCCGAGCGGCAGGCCGGCGGCCCCGCCACCCGCGCCACCGACGAGTTCGCCCTCGCGGTCCTCGTCTACCAGCTGCTGACCGCGGGCAACCACCCCTTCGGCGGCGTCCCGCACGACAGCGCCTCCGAGTCGACCGTCAAGGACAACATCGCCGCGAGCTGCTCCTACGTCGTGCGCCCCGAGCGGGTCGTCATCCCGCGCGGCACCATCGACCCCTCCGTGCTGCCGCCCGAACTCCTCGCGCTGGCCCGCTCCGCCTTCGGCCCCGGTGTGCACGATCCCGCCACCCGGCCCCCGGCGGAGGCCTGGCTGCGCGCCCTGGACAAGGAGCGCGCGCTGGTACGGGTCTGCCCGACCCGCCCGCTGCACGCGTTCGGCTCGCATCTGACCGCGTGCCCCTGGTGCACCCGGGCGGCGCTCACCGGGCACGACGTGTTCAACGGGCCTGCGGCGGTCCCGGTGCCGGGCGGGCCCCCGCAGCCGCCGGCGCCGGGCGAGCCGTGGCCCACCGCGCTGAAGGTGGCGCTGCTGATCCTGGCGGTCGTGATCCTGGTGGTGATCGCGGCGAACGCGTGAGCCGCGGTCATCGTGCGCGGCCCCGGAGTACGAGCGGCTCCGGACCGTGAGCGGTCCCGGACCGTGAGCGGTCCCGGTCACTGCGAGCGGCCGCGGTCCTCCAGGTAGCGCGTGTGCGACTCCTGGCGCCGTGCCTCCGTCTCCCGCAGTGCCGTCGCTAGCCGGTCCGACTCCTCGTGCAGCAACGTGAGTTGACGCTCCAGGTGGCGCTCCGGCGGTTCGGTGCCGGGGGCCAGCCGGGTCCACCACCGGGTGCGGACGAAGGTGTCGACCGCCTCGGGGATGTCCTGCCGTACGGCACGCGACAGGGCGTGCACGCCTTCCGGGTCCTGGGCGAGGACCTCGGCTACCCAGCCGGGGTCGAGCAGGGCGGTGAGGACCTCGGTCAGCTCGGTGAGCCGGCCGGCGGCCGCCGGGGGCAGCTCGACGCCGTCCAGATACTCCCGCAGCTTGTCGAAGTCGGCGCGCAACTCGGCGAGTTGGGCGGAGGGGGACGGGAAGTCGGGAAGGGCGGGGCGCTCCGGCGGGGCGATCAGCGCGCCCGCGCCGTACAGACCCGCGACGACGACCGGCCAGTACGGGCCCGCCACCCCGGCGAAGGTCAGCGCGAGTCCGGCGATCCCGCACGCGCTGCCGGTGAGGTTCTTACGGGACTCGAGGAAGCGGACGAACCTATTGGTAGCCACGGATCTCCTCGAAGGCGCCGTCGAGCGAGCCCTGCTGGGCGTCGAAGAGACGGCCGCCGGCCAGGTCGGCGATGTGCCGGAGTTCGCCGCGGTCGGAGTCGCCGAACAGGATGGGGAAGACCGGGATCTCTCGCTGTCCGCCGGGCAGCCGGCCGTAGAAGGCGTCGAAGTCGGAGGGGCTCGCGCCCTTGGTGTTCTCGCCGTCCGTCATCAGCACGATCGAGGTGAACGTGTCGTCGCCGGCGCCCAGATGCTCGTACGCCTTCTCCAGCGAGGTGTAGATCGCGGTGGCCCCGTCGGCACTCAGCGCACGGGTGTCCTCGCGGATGGCGTCGAGCCCGGCCTTCGGGTTCTCGGGGCGGACCACGTGGGTGCGGACGCTCTTGACCTGTGAGCCGAACGGCATCAGCGTCACTTCCTCGCGGTCGCGGAAGTCGCCGGTCAGATCGCCGAGCGACTTCTTCAGCCGGTCGAGGCGGTCGCCGTCCATCGAGCCCGAGGTGTCGAGGACGTATACAGTCCTGGACGGCCGGCGCAGCTTGTTCTCGTAGGAGTCGAGGAGCCGGTCGGCGACGGACCGGCTTCCCGGGAAGGGGAGTTCACGCCGACGTCCGGTGTCGAGTCCGGCGGCCGGGGCGACGGAGGCGACGATCGGGCGGCGGTGCGTCTGCTCGGTGATCCGCTTCTGCGTGGCCGGCGCGCGCAGTGCCTCGGCAAGGCGCCGGACGGTCTCGCGGGTGTCCTTGGAGGACGCGGCGAGCGAGGAGAGCGGATAGTCGGCGGTCACCACCCCGTCGCGCGGGCGGATGACCGTCAGACCCTTCACGCCCTTGAGGACGGACTCGTAGTTGAGCAGGGCGTCCACGGTGCCGCGGCGCCGATAGGCGGTGGCCAGCCAGCCCGACGAACCCGATGTCAGCTTCTGTCCCTTGAAGAACTCCCGCAGTCGGGGCGTCGCCTTGTCCACGTCGGCGTCCGTGAGCGCCGACTGGGCGCCGGACAGTCCGGAGGCCACCGAGATCAGTGCGGAGAAACCGGAGTTGGAGCGTGCCGGGTCGGTCATGCCGTATGTCAGCCTTCCGTCCGCCACGGCCTTCTCCACCTGCGACCAGGTGACGTCGTCCGGCTTCCAGCCGAGGCTGCTCACCTTCGCCGGCTTGACGCCGATGGCCACCGGGCTCGACATGACCGGCGTCTGTGAGACGACCTTCTTCGCGGCGTCCGGGCGCAGCTGCAGATAGGCGTTGGAGGAGAGCCACAGGGCGTCGTACCTGCCGTCCGCCGTGCCCCGCGCGATCAGGTCCACTGCGGCGAGGGTGCCCATGTAGGTGGGCTCGACCGTGATGCCGGTGTCCCGCTTGATCCGGTCGAGCACCGGCTTCATGTCGCTGAGTTCGCTGGAGGCGAGGACGCGGAGAGTACCGGGCTGCGGCGCTGCGTCGCCTCCGGAGGTGCGCTCGCCCTGGGCCGTGCAGGCGGTGACGGCGAGCAGGGCCACGGTGGCGCAGGCCGCCTGTCGAAGTGGTCTCATCCGTTCCCGCCCTCCAGGGCGCCCTGCGTGCGGCTGCGCTCCAAGTAGGCACCGGCGTGCTGAAGTTCGGAGGTCAGGGATTCCACCGTCGCGGCCATCGTCTCGGTGGCCCGAACCTTGTACGTGTCGATCGCGTCGAGGGTGCGGTAGATCTCCTGGAAGGCGGTGCGCAGGGTCTCGGCGCCGACGGCCGGGTCGGCGGCGATGCGCTGGATCTCGCCGCTCTGGGTGGCGAGCATCTCGGCGTTGCCGCGGATGAGGTCCTCCGTCGTGCCGCGCAGGGCGTTGACCTGCTCGACGACCTTGCGCTGGTTGTCGAGCGCGGACGCGAGCATCACGGAGATGCGCAGCGCGGAGACCGTGGTGGTGGCCGCGCGGTCGACGCCCTTGATGAGTTCCTCGTTGTTGCGCCGGACCACGTCCATCGCCAGATAGCCCTGGGCGCACACCGCGAGCTGGGTGAGCAGGTCCTGGTGCTTCTGCCGGACCGGGAAGAGCAGGTCGGAGCGGAGCGTGTCGGCCTGCGCGGGGTCGGCGGAGTCGACGCCCGTGATGTGGCCCTCGACCGCGGTGTCCAGCGCCTGGGTCAGCACGACGTACTCCTGGAGCTTGCCCATCGTCTCCCAGAGCCGGACGCGTTCGGTCTGCAAGGCCGCGTTGTCCCGGCGCAGTTCGTCCTGGCCGCCGCGCAGCGAGCCGACGATTTTGTTCAATGTGCCTTGTGCGGAGGCGTACTTGGCGACGTGGTCGCGCAGCTTGTTGCCGCCCGGCAGCTTGGACAGGAACTTGCGGCCCTTGCTCGCGGACAGGTCGCGCGGGTCCAGGTCCTCGACCACGCGCCGGAGTTCGACGAGCGAGCCGGCGACGTGCGACTGGGCGTCCTCGCCCTTGGAGGGCAGACTGCGGACCGTCCGTTCCAGCATGCGGTTGGACTGGGCGGCGGCGCCGCGCATCTCGCTCGCCCCCAGACCCGCGATCTCCCCGACCTTGCCCGCGAATTCGGGCGAGCGGGCGTCCAGGACGGCGAGCCCGTCGATGTACTCCGCGGCCCGGCGTGCCATCTCGTCCCGCACACCCGGGTCGACGGGGACGAGCCCGCCGGCCTTCTCGCGGGGCACGGGGGCGACCGCCTCGGGTGGCGTGAGGGTGAATGTGTCTTCGGTGGTCATGTGCGCTTCCCCCTAGTTCCCGGCCCGGCGTGCCATCTCGTGCAGCACCTTGTAGGTGGGCACGGGCACCTGCCGGACGCCGGTCAGCTTCTGATTGAGGTACGTGGCACGGTCGGCGGTCGCCGCCGTGAACTCGGCTGTCGCGCCCTGCGGCCGGAACCCGTGCCGGACGGCGAGCCTGCGCAACGTCGGGTCGGTGCTGAGGAGTTCACCCAGCGCGCGGCCCTCGGGCGTGAGCGGTACGACCGTGTGGTCACTGTTGGCGGTGGTGTCCGGGTAGAGGACCGTGAGGTCGCCGGTGTCCTGGCCCTCGGCGAGCAGCGCGGCGACCTGGGACTCGTAGACGAGGACGAGCGGATTGCCGGCGCCGCTGATGAAGTCCCCGAACTCGGCGTCGGTGCTGGACTGCTGGGCGCCCTGGACGCTGATGAGTCGGTGCATCAGGGGCGCGGTGCGGCCGACGGCGGCGTTGTCGGCGGCGACGCGCCCGCCGTCGGCGACATAGGACGCGGCGGCGAGGTAGAGGGCGCCGGAGTTGGAGGTCTCCGGGTCGGTGCTGGCGATGTACAGCGTGCCGGTCAGTTCACCGTGTGCCTTGGCGCCCTTGAGCTGCTGCCAGGTCCGCGCGTGCCGGGCCGCGTCCAGGTAGGCGGCCATCTTCAGCGTGCCGGTGTTCTTGTCGAGGGTGGCGAGGCCATTGGCGGCCAGGACCTGCGCCGCGCTGCGGTGGGCCACCACGACAAGGGGCGAATAGAAGGGCCGGGGCAGCGGCTTGCGGACGTGGTACTTGTCCGCGAGTTCGTCGGCCGGGGCCTGGCTGGAGGGGAAGGCGAAGTCGTATCCCTTGAGGTCGAGGCCGTCCATGGCCCAGGACCCGGAGGTCTCCGTCTTCACGGTGTAGCCCTTGGCGGCGAGGGCCTTCACCACATCGGGATCGGCGAAGAACTCCGCCTTCTCCGAACCGATCATTCCTTGCACGGTCTTCGTTGCCGTGCTCTTGTCCTGACCATTGCGGCCTGCGACGACGGCTGCTGCCACTCCGCCGATCAACAGGACCGCCAGGACGATTCCCGCGATGCGTCTCACGCCTGGAGCGTGCACCTCGGAATCCAACGTTCCCCGTCTCGGGGGGTGAACACGGGGTGACCACCGGGTCCCGGTACGCAACCGGAGGGGGGAGTGCCGCTACTCGGGCGGGCGCAGCCGTGTGCGGGGCGGGCGCGGTGTGTGTGGCGCCCGGTCCGCGCGTCGCTTCGGAAGCGCGCGGACCGGGGCCGTGCGGGGGCCTCGGGCTCGGGGAGCCCGGGGCTCAGTGGGCGGCCAGCTCGCGGGGCCCGACCGCCTGCGCGTGGGCGTCCATGCGCTCGGCGGAGAGGATCGCCGCGGCCGTGTCGGCGCGGGAGGCCGCCACGACGAGGGCACGGCCCGCGAGGGCGTGGGCACGCCGGTGGAGTGTCGCGAGACGGGATGCGGGGGGCGCGTCGGCGGCCGGGGCACGGACCGGGGCGGAGCCGCCGCGCAGCCGGGTCACCTGCTCGGTGAGCCGCTCGGCGCCGGTGTCCAGGTCGGCGGACGGTGCGAGTGCCCGGATCTCGTCCGTGACGGCGAGCAGCGCCGCGAGGTGACCGGCGAGCTGGATGTCCAGCTCCTCCTCGCGCGACCGGTGGGGGAAGTCGGGGGAGGGGGCGCCGGCCATCGTGTGGACCGACTTCGTGCGGATCGGTTCGTACATGGGATGGCCTCCTGTGCCTGACAGGAAGCCATCCTAGCTTGGATTTCGTCTAAAGTTGAGCCGGTTCGCGCAATGGGACGCGCCGCGTACGCAGGGTGAGCGCACCGGGCGCTCCCCGCGGGTGTCACGGCTGGCTGTAGCCGTCCAGGAACGTGCCGATCCTGGTCACCGCGTCCGTCAGATCCGCGACCGCCGGGAGTGTGACCACCCGGAAGTGGTCCGCCTCGGGCCAGTTGAAGCCCGTCCCCTGGACCACCATGATCTTCTCGCGGCGCAGCAGGTCGAGCACCATCTGCCGGTCGTCCTTGATCTTGAAGACCTTCGGGTCGAGGCGCGGGAAGAGGTACAGCGCCCCCTTCGGCTTCACGCAGGTCACACCCGGGATCTGGGTCAGCAGCTCGTGCGCGACGTCGCGCTGCTCCTTCAGGCGCCCGCCCGGCAGGACCAGGTCGTTGATCGTCTGGCGCCCGCTGAGCGCCGCCACCACTCCGTGCTGTCCCGGCATGTTGGCGCACAGCCGCATGTTCGCGAGGATCGTCAGTCCCTCGATGTACGAGGCGGCGTGCGCGCGCGGCCCGGAGACCGACATCCATCCGACGCGGTAGCCCGCCACCCGGTACGCCTTCGACATGCCGTTGAAGGTGAGGGTGAGCAGATCCGGGGCGATCTTGGCCGTCGCGGTGTGCGTGGCGCCGTCGTAGAGGATCTTGTCGTAGATCTCGTCGGAGCAGACCAGCAGGTTGTGCCGCCGGGCGATGTCCGTGAGCCCCCGGAGCATCGCGTCGTCGTAGACCGCGCCGGTCGGGTTGTTCGGGTTGATGATGACGATCGCCTTGGTGCGGTCGGTGATCTTCCGCTCCACGTCGGCGAGGTCCGGCATCCAGTCGGACTGCTCGTCGCAGCGGTAGTGCACGGCGGTGCCGCCGGACAAGGAGACCGCCGCGGTCCACAGGGGGTAGTCCGGGGCCGGTACGAGGACCTCGTCGCCGTCGTCCAGCAGTCCCTGCATCGCCATCACGATGAGCTCGGAGACGCCGTTGCCGATGAATACGTGGTCGACGTCCGTCTCGATGCCGAGGGTCTGGTTGTGCATGACGACCGCGCGGCGGGCGGCGAGCAGGCCCTTGGCGTCTCCGTAGCCGTGCGCCGAGGAGACGTTGCGGAGGATGTCCTCGAGGATCTCGGGCGGACACTCGAACCCGAAGGCGGCCGGGTTGCCCGTGTTGAGCTTGAGGATGCGGTGACCGGCCGCTTCGAGCCGCATCGCCTCCTCAAGAACCGGGCCCCGGATCTCGTAGCAGACGTTGGCGAGCTTCGTGGACTGGATCACCTGCATGTCCGTGAGCTTACGGCCGCGTAACGCGCTCCGGGGCGTGTTTTTCACCACGTGAGACGTGTCGGTTCGAGCATCTTTGTCCGCGGGCTACGCCGTAGGCCCTGGTGGTCCCTAGAATGCGCGATCATGTCCTGGCAGTCCGGAGATCCCGAAGCCCGGCCGAAGGTGTACCTCCCGCAGAGCGACGGGGAGACGCCTCCGGCCTATGAGACGTACACCGATCCGGCCGAGGCGCATGGCTGGCGGAAGGCGTACGCGGACGGCGACGACACCGCCGTCCTGGCCGCAGTGCCCGGTGACCCGGCCGGGCGCCAGGAACGGCTGCTGCGCCGCAGGCGCGCCCGGCTGAACCGGCGGATGGCCGTGGCCGGGGGCGCGGCGGGCGTCGTCGTCCTCGGCGTCGTGGTCGTGGGGGCGTTCGGCTCCGGGGGTGCCGACGGATCCGGCGGCAGGCCCCTGCGGACGCCCGGGCCCGCGCACCTCGCCACCGGACCCGCGCAGCCGGACGACGGGACCACCGCGGGCTCCTCCGCACAGCCGGGGGCCGCCCCCTCGGCCACCACGTCGGGAGCGGCACAGTCCACCGCCTCGGCCGCATCCTCCGCGGACGGTGCCACCCCGGGCGCGCCCTCGACCGCGGACGCCTCCGCACCTGCGGGCGCTTCCACGGCCCCCGCGCCGTCCACCCCGACGTCCTCGGCGACGGGCGGCACCGCCGGGCGCGGGCACGGCCACGGGCGAGGCGGCAGCTGGCCCAAGTAGGTTCCTTCCCCAGTAGGTTGGCCCTGCCGCAAGGGGGAGGCAGGGCATGGAATTCTCGCTGTTGAACGACGAGCCGGTGGCCGGGCCGGGTGACGATCTGCTGGGCACCGGACGGGCCGCCCGCGAACTCGCCAGACTGCTCCACGACTCGCGCGCCGCGACCCCGCTCACCCTCGCGGTGGACGCCGGGTGGGGCATGGGCAAGAGCAGTCTGATGCGGCTCGTGGACGCCGAGCTGCGGTCTCGGGAGGGCGTCCACACCGTCTGGTACAACGCCTGGACCTCGACGGGCGCCGACGCCCTCGAAGGCCTGATCAAGTCCGTCCTGATGCGGTTCGACCGGCGGGTGCTGTTGCGGGCGGTGCGCCGTGTCTCGGGGCAGCGGGCGCTCCTCGGCTGGATCCGGGTGGTGCTGACGCTCGGGGCCGCGTTGTTCGGGGCCGCCGCCCTCGTCGACCGGCTCTGGCGGGACCTCTCCATCGACGCCCGGTCCCGCAACGCCATGCGGGACGCGCTGGGCCGGCTCACGGCGGACTGGGCCGAGTCCACGTCGTTCGACACCCGGCGTCTGCTCGTCGTCTTCGTCGACGACCTCGACCGCTGCTCCGAGGAGACCGTGCTCGCGGTGTGCGAGGCGGTGAAGGTGTACCTGGACGTGCCGGGGCTCGCCTTCGTCATCGGGTGCGACCGCTCCGCGCTGGGACCGAGCGGGCTGCTGCGGGATCTGTCGCCGGCCGGGTCGGCGTTCATGGAGAAGATCTTCCAGACCAGCTACCGGGTGCCGATCCCGGCGGTCGCCGAGGTCCGTGCGTACGTCGACCGGTGCGCGGAGCGCTCCGGCATCCAGGATCTGCTCGGGGACCACCTCGCCGAACTGATCGCCCTGCGCTCCGCCCGCAACCCGCGTCGGATCAAGCGGCTCATCAACGGCTTCGGCCTGGAGTGCGCGCTCAATCCCGTCTGGGAGTCGTTCAGGTCGGAGGCGGTGATCCGGGTTCTGCTGCTCCAGCAGCTGTACCCCGAGTTCTACCGGGTGCTGCTCGCCCGCGACGGCGCCGATGTGCACGCGGCCCGGGAGTTCCTGCGCTACCGCGCGACCCGGCGGGTGCTGAGCCAGCCGTTCGCCCAGCCCGCGGAGGGGACCTGGCCGGTCGCGGTGAGCTGTCTGCGCGCGTACGACCTGGTCGCGCCGGAGCCGGACCGGCCCGGGGACTGGGGCACGCTGCTCGCCCGGCTGGAGGAGCATCTGCCCACCGGATTCCCGGAGTTGGCGCTCGACCCGAACTTCGTCCGGCTCATCGAGGAACTCATGGAATTGTCCGAGGTGGACGACCTGGTGGGGCAGTTGCAGCAGGGGGCGCCCCAGCTCGCGGCGGTTCCTCCGGACCGGGCACCGGAGCCCGGTTCGTCCGTGCAGCCGGGCGGCGTCGACCCCTCGTACGCCGGGATGCCGTACGCCGGGATGCAGGTGCTCTGGGTCGACGACCACCCCGAGCGCAACACCCAGTTCGTCGAGCTGCTGGAGGCGCGGGGCGCCCGCGTCCGGGTGGCCACGGACCGGGAACGCGCCGAACAGATCCTCGACGTCACCCGGATCGACCTGCTCATCTCCGACGTACAGCGCGGACTGGACCGGGATGCGGGCCTCACCGATCTGGGCCGCTGGCGGGAGAGCGGACGGTATCGCGGGCCCGCCGTCTTCTTCACCAGCCGCACCACCCCGAACCGCGAAACCCGCGCCGCGGCCCTCGACGCGAAGGTCGCCACGAGCGGCGCGCTGCTCTTCCGCTACGCCGAGGAGGCCTACGAGGTTTCCGCCGCTTAGGCCGAAAACGGCTCCTTGTCCGCCTTTCCCTCCCCCCTCACAATGCGCATGACAAACAGATGGCCGGAAGACCTCCGGTCAACAGAAGGCGATCGGATGACCTTCGGTCGCCCACGTCGCAAGAGGGGACCCCCACATGAGAAAGCCTCTCGTCGCCGCTCTGTTCGCCCTGGTGATGGCCGGGGCGGGCGCGGCACCCGCGGTCGCGGCACCCGCTCCCCACTCGGCTCCCGCGCGCGTGTCGGCCTCCGCCGTCACGACGGACACCGCGGCGGGCAGCAGGGCGGCTGCGCCCACCGTCCAGGCCGTCGGCCTGGCCGGGACCGTCGCGCTCAGCAACTGCTCCGGTTCGGTCATCCGCTTCCCCAACTCGGCGGACACCGACCCGGCGCTCGTGCTCTCCAACGGCCACTGCCTGGAGACCGGCTTCCCGGACCCCGGTGAGGTGATCGTCGGGCAGTCGTCCAGCCGTACCTTCGGTCTGCTGAACTCGGCGGGCACCAAGGTCGCGACCCTGCGCGCGAGCAAGGTCGCGTACTCGACGATGACCGACACGGACATCACGATCTACCAGCTCACCAGTACGTACGCGACCATCAAGAACTCGTACGGCATCACCGCGCTGACGGTGCAGGACACGCACCCGACCGCCGGCGCCGCCATCACCGTGGCCTCCGGCTACTGGAAGCGTCTCTACAACTGCAGCATCGACGGGTTCGTGTACCGCCTCAAGGAGGGCAGCTGGACCTGGAAGGACTCGGTCCGCTACACCTCCGCCTGCAACACGATCGGCGGCACCTCGGGCTCGCCGGTCATCGACCAGTCGACCGGCAAGGTCGTCGCCGTCAACAACACCGGCAACGAGGACGGCGAGACCTGCACGGTGAACAACCCGTGCGAGGTCGACGCGAGCGGCAACGTCACGGTTCGTGAGGGCATCAACTACGCCGAGGAGACCTACCAGATCCCGGCGTGCTTCACGACCGGCAACAAACTCAACCTGAGCGCGAGCGGGTGCGTTCTGCCCAAGCCGTAGTGCGGCGGGAGGGCGGGCGGTCACGCCGTGCGGCGGACCGCCCGTCCCGCCAGGACGTCCGTCCGGCGCCCGTCCTCGACGACGAAGCGGCCGTCGATCAGGACGTGCGGGACACCGGTCGGCAGGGTGCGCGGCGCCGCGAAGGTCGAACCCGCCGCGACCGTCGCCGGGTCGAAGAGGACCAGGTCGGCGCGGTACCCCTCGCGGACGAGGCCGCGGTCGGGCAGCCGCAGCCGGGCGGCGGGGCGGCCGGTGAGATGGGCGACGCACTCCTCCAGCGAGAGGACGCCCAACTCCCGTACGTACCGGCCGAGATAGTGCGGGAAGGTGCCGTAGGCGCGCGGGTGCGGCTTGTCGCCGGTCAGGATGCCGTCGGAGCCGCCGGTGTGCACGGGGTGCCGCATGATCGCCCGGACGTTCTCCTCGTGTCCGACGTGCTGCAGGATCGTCGGGCCGAGCCGGTCCTCGATCAGCAGACGGCGGGCGGTGGTCCAGGGGGTCTCGCCGCGCAGGTCGGCGGATTCCTGGACGGTCCGGCCGACGTACGGCCCGAGGTCCGGGCCGGACACCCCGGAGATCTCGATCGTGTCCCACTCGATGGGGACGCCGTGGCAGCCGTCGGCGCCCACGACCTCCATGTGGTGCCGGACGCGTTCGGCGGTCGCGTCGTCCCGCAGCCGGGCGAGGACCGCCTCCGGTCCGCCCTCGCCCGCCCAGCTCGGCAGCATCGCCACGAGGGTGGTGCACCCCGGGGTGTACGGATAGGTGTCCAGGGTGATGTCCGCACCCTCCGCCAGCGCCTTGTCCAGCAGGGCGAGGAGCTCCGGCGCCCTTCCCTCGTTCACGCCGAAGTTCATGGTGGCGTGGGCGAGATGGAGCGGGCAGCCCGCCTCTCGCGTGAGGGTCACCATCTCCTCGTACGCCTCCAGGGCGCCCGCCCCGTACGAGCGGTGGTGCGGGCAGTAGTAGCCGCCGTGCTCCGCCACCACCCGGCACAGGGCGGTGAGTTCGGCGTCCTTCGCGTACATCCCCGGGGTGTACGTCAGTCCGGAGGACATGCCGACCGCGCCCTCCCGCAGCCCGTCCGCCACCAACTGCCGCATCCGGTCCAGCTCCTGGGGGCTCGCCTCGCGGTCCTCCCAGCCGACGGCGAGCATGCGGACGGTGCCCTGGGGGACGAGGTAGGCGGCGTTCACCGCGATGCCCTCGCCGTCGAAGCCGTGGTCGAGGCGGTCCAGGTACTCGCCCACGGAGCGCCAGGTGAAGTCGATGTCGTCGCCGTGGCCGTTCCAGCCGGTGATCGTCCGGCGGACCTCGGCGAGCGTGCGGTCGTCGACGGGGGCGTACGACAGGCCGTCCTGGCCGATGACTTCGAGGGTCACGCCCTGGGCGGCCTTCGCGCTGTGGTCCGGGTCCCGCAGCAGCGCGAGGTCGCTGTGCGCGTGCATGTCGATGAAGCCGGGGGACAGGACGAGACCCTCGGCGTCCAGTTCCCGTGTGCCGCGCGGCCGTTGACAGCCTGCCGCCGCGGCCTCCTGGACGATCGCGACGATCCGGCCGCCCTTGACGGCGACGTCGGCGCGGTAGGTGGGGGCGCCACTCCCGTCGGCGACGTCCACGTCCTGGATGACGAGATCGGCGTGATCCATGGGGTGTCTCCCGGCTCTAGAAGAACGTACGGATGTAGTCGACGACCGTGCCGTCCGCCTCGACCAGCGGGATCAGCTGCCACTTGTCGAAGGACGTGCACGGATGGGACAGACCCATGCCGAACCAGTCGCCGACCTCCAGGTCCGCCCCGGGGGCCGTACGCAGCCACGCGTGCTGGTCGGAGAGCCCGCTGACCTCGATGCCTGCCGCCGGGCGCTCCTCGCCGTCCCGGCGGACCACCTGGGCGAAGGGGAGGCCGAGGTCGTAGGCCGCGTCCCGCTTGCCGGCGTTGGTGAAGGCCTGCTCGGGGGAGGGCCGGGAGACGACCTGCGACCAGAGGCGGAACGCCGGGTGCAGGGCGCCCTCCTCCGGGACGCGGACGAAGGGGGTCAGCTTCCGGTAGTGGCCGTCGTCGTGCGAGACGTACGCGCCCGACCGCAGCAACTTCAGCACGGGGAGCGAGAGTCCGGGGATCTCCGCGAAGACATCGGCGACCGCGTCGAACCAGGCGCTGCCCCCCGCGCTGACGACGATCTCGTCGAGGCCCTTGAAGCGTCCGGCACCGTCGAACTCCGCCGCGAGCGCGGTCAGTCGCCGCAGCCAGGCGTGCACCCGCTCGGGGTTCGCGTCCGGGACCTCGCCCTCGTACCCCGCGACACCGGTCAGCCGGAGCGTCGCCGTCGCGGCCACCGCGTCCGCCACGGCCGCGCACTCCGCCTCCGTACGCACGCCGGTACGGGCGCCCGCACCGGCGGCGAGTTCGACGACGACGTCCACCGGGTGGGCGCTCCCGCGCAGCGCGGCGTCCATCAGCTCGACACCGCGCACCGAGTCGACGTAACAGACGAACCGGAAGTCCGGGTCCCCGGCCAGCTCGGCGGCGATCCAGCGCAGGGCCGCCGGGTCGACGAGTTCGTTCGCGAGGAAGATCCGGTCGATGCCGAACTCCCGGGCCACCCTCACCTGGTGGGGGACCGCGAGGGTGATGCCCCAGGCGCCGTGCTCGATCTGCCGCCAGAACAGCTGAGGCGCCATGGACGTCTTGCCGTGCGGGGCGAAGGCGAGGCCGTGCCGGGTGGCGTACGTCTCCATGAGTTCGAGGTTGTGCGTCAGGCGCTCTGCGGAGAGCGCGAGGACGGGGGTGGTGAAGCCGTCCGTGAAGAGGTTGCGGCGCTGGGCGGCCAACTCGCCGACGCTCAGGCCGTCCGCGTCCGGAGGCAGGCCCTTGAATCGGTGGTCGACGCGCTCCGCCGCGAGAGCGGCCAGCGGTGCGGCGGCGGTGTCGGCGCTCATGGAGCCTCCCTGATGGGCCAGTTGCGTTGCATCATGCGCAACGCTCATTGCGTATGTCGCTCACTGCTGTCTAACATCCCAGCCAACGCAGGGTCAACGGTGCCGTTCGCCGCCGTCGGCCGCCAGAGCGAGGAGCCCCGACCGCCGTGACCAGCAACGGACCCGCAGGTGCCGCGTCCCCCGACGCCGACGCCGACGCCGACATCGATGTCGACGCCGTCACCGGCATCGGCACGGTCGACCTGGTGGCGCTCGGCGAGTCCATGGTCACCTTTCTGCCCACCCGGGCCGGACGCCTCGCCGACGTGCCGTCGTTCGAGCGGGGCATCGGCGGCGCCGAGTCGAACGTGGCGTGCGTGCTCGCCCGTGCCGGACACTCCGCGCGCTGGGTCGGCAGGGTCGGCGCCGACGGGTTCGGCGACCACCTGGTGGAGGCGATCACCGCGTACGGCGTCGACACCTCCGCCGTACGCCAGGACCCCGACCGCCCGACCGGCGTCTACTTCCGCACCGCGGGCGACCGGGCGACCGACGCCCACGAAGTCGCCTACTACCGCGCCGGATCCGCCGCCTCGGCCATGACGGCCGGGAACGTGGACCTGGCCGCCGCCCGGTCGGGCCGTGTGCTGCACCTGTCCGGCATCACCGCCGCACTCTCCGACGACTGCCTGGCCCTGATGCGCGAACTGACCGCCGCCCGGCCCGGCCGCCCCCTCGTCTCCTTCGACGTCAACCACCGGCCGGGGCTGTGGCGCGGCCCCGAAGGACCGCGCGTCCTGCTCGACCTCGCGCGCGGCGCCGACATCGTCTTCGTCGGCGACGACGAGGCCCGCGAGGCCTGGGGTCTGAGCGGCGCGCACGCGATCCGTGCCGCGCTGCCCGAACCGGCCGTCCTGGTCGTCAAGTACGGCAAGGACGGCGCCGTCGTGTTCGACAGGAACGCCGACGACGGGACGGACGCCATCGAGGGGACCGAGAGAGCCACCGACGGGACAGAGGACACCGCCAAGGGGGACGGGGGCGACACCAAGGAGGCCGAGGGCGCCGCCAAGGGGGCCGGGGGCGTCGTCGATGGGACCGAGACTGACCTCAAGGGGGCCGGGGGCGTCGTCGACGGGACCGGGACTGACATCAAGGGGGCCGAGGGCGACACCGAAGGGGCCCGGGGCGACATCAAGGGGACCGAGGGCGTCGTCGACGGGGCCGGGGACGCCCTTGGCACCGCCACCTTCGTCCGCGCCCTGCGGGTCGACGTCGTCGCGGCCGTCGGCGCCGGTGACGCCTTCGCCGCCGGATTCCTCTCCGCCACTCTGCGCGGCCTTCCCGTCCGCGACCGGCTGCGGCACGGCCACCTGATGGCCGCCGCCGCCCTCACCGTGCCGGGCGACCTCGCCGAGCCGCCCGCCCGGGGGCACGCCGACCGGCTGGCCGCTCTCGACGACCGTGCCTGGGAGACACTTCGTCTCGGCCCCGGCTGGACCGAAGCCGACACACGGGCCGCGGAGGAGGAACGTACGCCATGAGCCAGACCGTCGACCGAGCGCTGAGCATTCTGCCGCTGCTCGCCGAGGGCCCCGCCGACCTCGGACAGGTCGCCGACCGCCTCGGCGTCCACAAGTCCACGGCGCTCCGCCTGCTGCGCACCCTGCACGAACACGGCCTGGTGTACCGCCAGTCCGACCAGCGCTACCGCCTCGGCGCCCGGCTCTTCGCCCTCGCCCAGGAGGCCGTCGAGAACCTCGACGTCCGCGAGATCGCCCACCCCCACCTCGTCCGACTCAACGAGAGCTGCGGACACACCGTCCACCTCGCCGTGTACGAGGAGAACGAGGTGCTCTACATCGACAAGGTGGAGAGCCGGTACCCGGTGCGCATGTACTCGCGGATCGGAAAGCCCGTCGCCATCACGGTCGCGGCGGTGGCCAAACTCCTCCTCGCCGACCTGCCCGAGGCCGAGCGCCGCGCCGTCGCCGACAAGCTCGACTACCCCATGTACACGGCCCGTTCGACCCCCAACGCCCCCGCCTTCCTGAAGGAGCTGGCGACGGTGCGCGAACAGGGCTGGGCCACCGACCTCGGCGGCCACGAGGAATCCATCAACTGCGTGGCCGCCCCCGTCCGCGGCGCCGACGGACGCGTCGCCGCCGCCATGTCGGTCTCCGCGCCCAACGTCGTCGTCACCGCCGAGGAACTCCTCGCCCTGCTCCCGCTGGTCCGCCGTACGGCGGACGCCATCAGCCGCGACTACTCCGGCAAAGCCCCCACGAAGGAAGACCCGAAGGAATGATCACCGCATGACCGACAAGATCGCCCTCACCCCCACGACCCACACCACCCCGCCCGCCAAGTTCTCGCACGGTGTGCGGAAGGGGAACATCCTCCAGGTCGCCGGACAGGTCGGCTTCCTGCCCGCCGAGGACGGCAAGCCCCCGACGCCCGTCGGCCCGACCCTGCGCGAGCAGACCCTGCAGACCCTCGCCAACGTCAAGGCCATCCTCGAAGAGGGCGGCTCCGGCTGGGACGACGCGATGATGATCCGCGTCTACCTCACGGACGTCGGCCACTTCGCCGAGATGAACGAGATCTACAACCAGTACTTCGAGGAGCAGGGCCTCACCGCGCCCTCCGCCGCCCGCACGACGGTCTACGTCGGCCTGCCGGCCGGACTCCTCGTCGAGATCGACGTACTCGCCGTTCTCGGCTGACGTCGCCCCTCCGGGCGTCCTCCCTCCGGGCCGACGCCCGCGCAACTCCCGCACCGCGTACGACGTCACGGTGCGGCACCCGCAGAACCCGGGGTGCCGCACCGCGATCCGCCCTGCCCGAAAGCTCCATGGACCCAAGAAAGCGAGGCCCCCCGACATGTCGTCGTATCCGCTCGCCGCGACAGCCCCGGCCCCGGAGACACCACCGCACACCGGTGGTCTCCTGCTCCTTCTCGACGGCACGGCCGGACTGCTCACGGTCGCCGCCCTCGGTATCGCTCTCCTCCTCGTCCTGATCATCAAGGTCAGGCTCCAGCCGTTCGTCGCCCTGCTCGCCGTCTCCATAGCCGTCGGCCTCGCCGCCGGACTCTCGGTCACGGAGCTGTTCGGCACGGTCCAGCGGTCCACCGCGGTGTCGGTCGTCGAGACCGGCATGGGCGGCATCCTCGGCCATGTCGCGATCATCATCGGCCTCGGCACGATGCTCGGCGCGATCCTCGAAGTCAGCGGCGGCGCCGAGGTGTTGGCCTCCCGGCTGCTCAACCTCTTCGGAGAGAAGCGGGCCCCGCTCGCCATGGGCCTGACCGGCCTGATCTTCGGCATCCCGGTCTTCTTCGACGTCGGCATCTTCGTCCTCGCGCCGCTCGTCTACGCCGCCGCCAAGCGCTCCGGCAAGTCGATCCTGCTCTACTGCCTGCCGCTGCTCGCCGGCCTGTCGATGACCCACGCCTTCCTGCCGCCGCACCCCGGCCCGGTCGCCGCCGCGGGACTGCTGCACGTCCAGCTCGGCTGGGTCATCCTCATGGGCATCGTCTGCGGCATCCCCGCCGTACTGGCCGCCTGGGTCTACGCCGCCTGGATCGGCAAGCGGATCTTCGTCCCCGTACCGCAGGACATGGTCGAGGCGGCGGCCGAGGCCAAGCGGGCCGTCGTGGCCGAACAGCGCGGTGCGGGCGCCCCCTTGCCGGGTGAAGCCGAGAGCCCGGGGGACGAGGTCGAGCCGCAGGAGAAGCCGGTGCCGCTCGGCACGGTCCTCGGCATCATCGGTACGCCCCTGGTGCTGATCCTCGCCGCCACCTTCTCCTCGATCGCCCTCGACCCCTCCACCCTTCGCTCGGTCATCGAGTTTTTCGGGAGCCCGTTCGTCGCCCTCACGATCGCCCTGCTCCTCGCCTACTACCTGCTCGGCATCCGGCGCGGCTGGTCCCGCAAGTCCCTGGAGACGGTCTCGACTTCGTCCCTCAAGCCGGTCGGCAACATCCTGCTGGTGGTCGGCGCCGGCGGCGTCTTCGGCGCAGTGCTGAAGGCGAGCGGAGTCGCCCAGGCGCTCTCGGACACCTTCAACGACGTCGGCCTCCCGGTGATCGTCCTGGCCTATCTGATCTCCCTGGCCCTGCGGGTCGCCCAGGGTTCGGCGACGGTCGCGATCGTCACAACGGCCGGCATCGTCGCGCCGCTGCTCGTCGAGGGCAACCACTCGCAGGCCTTCGTCGCCCTGGTCATCATGGCGATCTCGGCGGGCTCCATCTTCGCCTCGCACGTCAACGACGGCGGCTTCTGGATGGTGGCCAAGTACTTCGGCATCAGCGAGCGCGACACCCTCCGGACCTGGACCGTCCTGGAGTCGGTGCTGTCCGTCGCGGGATTCGCCGTGGCCGCCGTGGTCAGCGTCTTCGTGTAACCGCGGTCGGCGTCCTCGTAAGGCCGCGGCCGGTGTCTTCCCACGGCCGCGGCCGGCTCCTTCGTACCGCCCTGTGAGCCTCTTCGCGCGGTCGGATGAGTCTCTTCGTGTAACAGAGGCATAGCTAAGTAGGGGCTGGCTGTGTCCGACACAGGATCTTCGACCATACTTCCCGCTGTGGAGCAGCGCATAGGTTCGAAGAGCCAGCCCCTGGACGCCGCCGCGGTGAACCCGGCGTACATCCCCGGGCTTACGTCACCCGTGCCGGCGGAGCCGAAGGACGCGGTCGAGCAGACCGAGGAGGCCGCCGCCGAGGGGACCGTCTCCGACGAGACGGTCTCCGACGACGCGGCGTCCGACGAGGCGCCCGCCGCCGAGACCCCGAAGGAGTCCGTCTCCGAAGAGGAGCCCGTGTCCGAGGAGGAGACCGGCTCCGGGACGGAAACGGAGTCCGGGACCGACCCGGAATCCGGCCCCGCCCCCGACGTCCCCGTCTTCGAGGCCTCCGACCGGCGCGCCTCGATCACGGCCGACCACAGCGGTGTTCGTCTCCGCCTGGACGACCAGGAGGCGGAGTTCCGCTGGGACGAGATCGGCGCCGTCGAGACGGAGTCGCCGCGCTTCGGCAAGCGGTTCACCATCACGGTGCACACGCCGGAGCGCCGCTGGTATCCGATAGAGATCGAGGCGAACGCCCGAGCACGCTTCAAGGAGTGGGAGGAGCAGCTCGACGCCGTCCTGGACGCCTACTTCGAGGACGGTGACGACGCCGAGGCCACTGAGGACGCCGACGACGTCACGTCCGCCGCCCCGTCCGAGGCGACCGACACGTCCGAGGTGTCCGAGTCGGCAGAGACGGCGGACGAGGTCAAGGCCGAGGTCAAGGCCGAGGTCAAGGTCGCGGCCGAGAGCAAGAACGAGGGCGAAAAGCCGTAAGCGGTACGGGGATCCACGCGCCCGATCACGAGGGGCGCGTGGATCCCCGGTCACCGGCCGGTGCGGCCGGCGCGTCGCCGCCCAGGACAGGTCCTAGGCGCAGTACTGGGCCGCCTTGCCGATGGACCGGTACATGCAGTCGGCGTTCTCCAGGAGTTGGAGCACCGCGTCCCGGTTGCGGGACGTCTCCCGCTCGATGACCTCGTCGGGCGGATAGAAGCCGCCGCCGGAGCTGGACGTCGGGTACATCTCGAAGGTGAAGTCGAAGATCTTCTGAGTGCCCCAGAGATAGTCGTCGATCGAGCCGTCCGTGATGTACAGATCACTGGACTGCTCGGCCGTGTAGCCGTTGCTCGCGGCCATCTTCTGGCCGACGGCCTTGAAGGCGTTCGCGTCGTCCGCCGTCATCCCCGTCGCCGTGTCGGAGTAGGTGTACCCGAACGGCCACAGCACCAGCTCGCTGTAGGTGTGGAAGTCGATTCCGGCGGTGATCTGCTGCTTGCCGCCGACGACCCGGCCGCGCACGAAGTCGGCGACCACCTTCACCTCGGGCGCGGACTCGGCCGAAGCGCCGCGGTAGGTCTCGGAGGACGTGGAACCCGAAGAGCCGCCACAGCAGCCCCACTTGTAGTTCCAGTTGCGGTTCAGGTCCGTACCGACGTACGACGAGCCGGAGTTGGGCTGGCGGTTCTTGCGCCACGAGCGGTAGGAGCCGCTCGCGATGTCGTACTCGCCGCCGTCCGGGTTGAGGTCCGGGACGATCCAGATCTCGCGGTTGTTCACCATGTTGGTGACACGGGAGTCGCTGCCGTACCCGGCTCCGAGTTCGCGCAGCAGATACAGCGCCATCTCCACCGTGAGGTGCTCGCGGGCGTGCTGGTGGAAGGTGAGCAGCACCTCGGGCTCGTTCTCGTCGGTCGCGACGTTGTCGCTGACCTTGATGGCGACGATGTCCCGGCCCTGGTAGGACTTGCCGATCACCTTCTTGCTCATGATGCTCGGGTAGGCCGCGAGCCGCTGGTCGATCTCCGCGTTCATCTCGGCGTAGTTGTGGTACTTCGAGTCCGCCGTCGGGAAGTCGAAGAGGCGTACGTCGCCTGCGGAGGCGGCACGGTTGGGCGCGGAGCCCAACAGCGAGACGTCGTAGCCCTGTCGGCGCAAGGTGGTGATCTGGTCCGCGCGGCCCGAGACGACCACGGTCTCCTCGTCGGCCTCGTCCACGGTGACGCCCGACCGCTGGATCGCCGTACGGGACACGGGAGTCGAGCTCTGGTGGATCTCGTACTGCTTGACGTCGTCGGACGAGGGCGCGAGGGCCTTGGCTCCGCTCGCCGTGGCGTCGGTGGCGGTGGCGGTGGCGGTGAGGGGAGCCGCGAGGGCGAGGGCCGCGAGGACGGCGAGGGCGGCGGTACGCCGACCGCCTCTGCCCGTGCCGTCGGCCCTGCCGCTGCCGCGGATGCGAAGTCGCATGAAGTCTCCTAGTTTCTCCAGGAATTCCGGGATCTCCGGAATGTGGGGAGTGGAGCTGGGGGGGTGGCTCATGGCGACGTGCCTGGTGCGGGTGTGGCGCTCATGGTGAGGGGGATGGCATGAGCAGGTCAAGAGACGACAAAGAGCCGATGGCGGGAATCGGCCGCGGAAACGGTTCCGGCCCCGCCCGTCGCGGCTGCGACGGGCGGGGCCAGGGGGAGGGGAAGGGCTGCCGGAGAAGGGTGAGGGGAGCGGGCGGAACTACAGCGCGTGCACGTGCGGGCCCACGGCGTTCGACCAGGCGTTGCCCGCCGAGGCGTCCCAGTTGGTCGACCAGGTCATCGCGCCGCGCAGGCCCGGGTAGGTCCTGGAGGGCTTGAAGGAACCGCAGTTGGTGGCCTTGGTCAGGCAGTCGAGGGCGTTGTTCACGATCGTCGGGGAGACGTAACCGCTGCCCGCCCCGCTGGTGGAGGCAGGGAGGCCGAGGCCGACCTGGGCCGGGGCGAGACCGCCCTCCAGCTGGATGCAGGCGAGCGCCGTCAGGAAGTCGACCGAGCCCTGCGAGTAGACCTTGCCGTCGCAGCCGAGCATCGAACCGCTGTTGTAGTACTGCATGTTGACGACGGTCAGGATGTCCTTGATGTTCAGGGCGGTCTGGAAGTACGAGTTCGACGTGGACTGCATGTCGATCGTCTGCGGGGCCATGGTGATGACCAGGGACGAGCCCGCCTTCGCGGACAGGGACCGCAGCGCCTGCGACATGTAGGTCGCGTTGAGACCGTTCTCCAGGTCGATGTCGACGCCGTCGAAGCCGTACGTCTGCATCAGGGAGTAGACGGAGTTGGCGAAGTTCGTGGCCGATGCCGAGTCGCTCACCGAGATGGTGCCGTTCTGGCCGCCGATCGAGATGATGACCTTCTTGCCCGCGGCCTGCTTGGCCTTGATGTCGGCCTTGAACTGGTCGACGGTGTAGCCGCCGAGCCCGGCCGAGTCGAGGGTGAAGCTCACCGCGCCCGGCGTGCTGGTGGCGTCGGCGAAGGCGACGGCGATGATGTCGTACTGCGACTGCACGGCGGAGATCTTCTGGACGGTCGCGCCGTTGTTGAAGTTCTGCCAGTAGCCCGTCACGGCGTGCGCGGGCACGGAACCGCCGCCGCCCCCACCGCCGGACGCGGTCGTCGTCCCCGTGACGGCCGACGACTTCGCCGACTCACCGGCCGAGTTGGTCGCGCTGACCTGGAACGAGTACGCCGTGGAGGCGGTGAGCCCCGAGACGGTCGCGGAGGTCCCGGTCACCGCCTGGACCTTGGAGCCGCCCTGGTACACGTTGTAGCCGGTCGCGCCCGACACCGTGTTCCAGGCCAGCGAGACGGACGAGGAGGTCGTACCGGACACCGCGAGGCCCGCGGGGGTCGCCGGGACCGTCGGGGCCGGGTCGCCGCCACCGCCGCCGTCGGGGCCGAACACCGAGACGTCGTCGGCGAAGTAGGCGGGCTGTCCGTACCAGCCGTGCGTCCAGACCGTCACCGATGTCGTCGAGGCGCCGGTGGTGAAGGTGGTCGAGAGCTGCGTCCAGGTGGTGTTGGGCGTCCAGGTCGAGACGTCCGTCGTCCCCGTGCCGCTTGCGCCGATGTAGGTGTAGGCCCCCTGAACCCAGGCGCTCAGTGTGTACGTCGAGTTGGGCTTCACGGCGACCGACTGGGAACACTGGGCGAAGTCCTGCCCCGCGGGCGTGGCCTTCAGTGCGGACGAGCCGCTGTGCACCGGCGAGGAGACGGTCGCACCACTGCCCGCCGAACAGTTCCAGTTGCTCAGGCCGGACTCGAAGCCGCCGTTCTTGGCGTTGTTGACGTCGGCGGCCTGGGCCTGGCCTGCCAGACCGGTGAGGGAGAGAACGGACGCGGTGACGACGGCGGCGAGGGCTCCCGCCCATCTCCGCCCGGGCATACGGATGACGCGGTCCACTGGGTCCTCCAGGGAGAGGTGGGGGAGGGGGAACGGAACGGTGGCCACCGCCGGTGGATACAAGTTGGTCCAGACCAATCGGGTTGTCAAGACCTGTGGAGCTTTCAACGTCCCTGCGGAGGCGTCCAGTTGTCTCAACCCGGCTTACTCTCCGTTGATCACGCCCGCACCTTCGGTGAGATGATCTCGGAGATTCGGTGTTGAGCGGGCCATGCCGTGGATATGGTGCTGATGCAAGAGGACGTCACAGTGGCGATCTGCGGCCGTATCTGGTCGTCCGTGATGCTCCATGGCGATAAAGGGGCGATCTGAGGCGGTGGTTGACCACCCCGCCGCAGCGAACGGGGTGTGTGCAGCGTGCCGACCGCGATAGCCGTCACCAGTCCCGATCTGGTGCTCCCACCGCACGACCGGCAGACCCCGCCGGCGGCCGTCCAGCCGCTCGGCACCCTGGAGGACTCCCTCACCGGGATGCACGGGCTCATCGAACAGCACGGGTATGTCATCTCCCTCTACCCGTCCTCCGCCGAGAGCGCCGTCACCCAGCGGCTGCACACCGTCCGCTCCGTCCTGGAGAGCGACCGGATCGCGCTGCTCGGCATCGACCTGCCACCGCTCGGAATCGCGCTGCTGGCCCAGCAGTTGCGCCAGCTGTCCGTCTGCGACTTCAGCCCCGGCGTGCTCGCCTCCGCCGCCCGGCTGCTCGCCCACTACATCTACGCCGGCGCCCTGCTCGGCTCGGTCGCCAAGCTCGACCGGGTCCCGGTCTCCCTGAAGTCGCACGCCAAGTCGTGGGTGCCGGGCGCCCAGTTCGCCGTACTCGCCAATCCGCGGCCCGAGCTGATCAGAGTCGGCCAGGACGAGCTGCCCGGACCGGAGTTCGGCACCCGGCTGCTCTCGGCCGCGGGCCAGCCGCCCTCCGACTGGGTGACCTCGACCCTCGCGCAGGCCTGGCAGGTCCAGGGCGTGGCGACCGTCCCGCTACCCGAGGAATCGGTCCGCTGGTGGGGGACGTCACGGCTCGTCGAATTCGCCGCCGGACTGTACGACGTCTCCGTCCTCTATCAGCTCGTCTCGTCCGTGCGGCGGGACGAGTGCCGCTGGTGCGGCCTCGAACTCATCGGTGACCGCTGCGGGTTCTGCGCCGCACCGCTGCCGCCGCCGTCCGCTCAGGAGCTTCCGGCCACCGTCGTCCGGGCAGCCTCTTCGGTACGCGCTCTGCCCCGAGGCGCCACATAGGCACCCTCGGGCACATCTGAACAGCACCAGGCACGACCCGCTCGACCCCGCCGTCCCCGTAGATCGAGGTTGTCCGGAACATGCTGCATCACCCCGGAGGTCACCCCCCGGATCCCCGGCAGGAACGACAGCTCGGTCCACTCCCCGGTACCGCCCCACGAGGTGAGATTCAGTGAACTCGCGCCAGCGCCGCGGCGTCATCCTGCTGGTCCTCTCGGTCCTGTGCGCCCTCGGCGCCTTCGCCGGAGTCCTCTCGGTGATCCGCGACGTGAACTCCAAGGTCGGCCCGGAGGTCACGGCGTACCGCCTGAAGAGCGACATCCCGCCCTACAAGGAGCTGTCGGCCGACCAGTTCGAGAAGATCTCGATGCCCGAGCGGTGGCTGTCGTCCACCGCCGTCACCGACCTCTCCCGCATCCGCGGCAAGATCGCCGTCACCAAACTGGAGAAGGGCTCGCTGCTGCAGGCCGACATGATCGTGGAGAAGCCCCAACTGGCCGCCGGGCAACAGGAGATCGCCATCATGATCGACGCGTCGACCGGTGTCGCGGGCAAGATCGACCCCGGCTCGCGGGTCAACATCTACGCCACCTTCAAGGCCCCGAACGACAAGGGCAAGGACCAGTCCAAGGTGATCGTCGAGAACGCCCGCGTCATCGACGTCGGCAAACTCACCGCCCTCGACCCCGCCCAGTCCAGCTCCGACCGGCGCAACAGCGCCACCCAGGCCGTCCCCATCACCTTCGCGCTCGACACCGCCGACGCCCAACGCGTCGCGTACGCCGAGTCGTTCGCCGAACACGTGCGGCTCGCCCTGGTCGCCGGCGGCTCCGACACGATCGTGGCGCCCGGCGACCGTACGTACACCCTCGACGAGGACAAGTAGGAGGCCGCGCATGAGGTCCATGCCCACGGGGCGGTGCGGAGGGTCGCGTACGAGGCCGACGCGCACGGGTCCGGACCGACGGCCGGCGGCGTCGCCGCACCGGACGCGCGACGGACGGTACCGACGACCGGCCGCGCCACGGCGTCCCTGGGTGCCGGACCGAGGCCCCGATGCGGGGCTGGCCGACGGGGTGCCGGACCGGGAGCGCGGCGTCCGGCGGCAGGTTCGTGGGGTGCCGGCCCAGGGGTCCGGCGTGCGCGGAACCCGGGGGACGTTCGGCCGGGGCCCGGGTGTGCGGCAGGTCGGGGGGTTGCCGGACCGCGGGCCCGGGGCACGGCGGCAGGTTCGTTGGGTGCTGGGCCGGGGGGCCTGTGTGGGGCAGGCCGACGGGTCGCGGGGCCGATGGTCGGGCGTGCGGTACGCGAGTGAGGGGCTGCGCCCATGACCATCCGTATCCTTCCCGCCGTCGGCGACATCGACTCGGCCCGCGCGCTCACCACCCTGCTGAGCCAGCTCGCCGACACCGAACCCGCCCCGCCCGTACCCGACTCGACGGCCCTCCTCGACACCCTCGCGCGCCTCGCCGCCGAGTCCCTCGACGAGCTCCCCGAAGTGGTCCTGGTCCATGAACGCATAGGCCCTGTACCGGCGTTGGACCTCATCCGTGACCTGGTGATGCGCTTCCCCGCGGTCGGCGTCGTCCTCATCACCGCCGACACCAGCAACAGCGTCCTCACCGCCGCCATGGACTCCGGCGCCCGCGGCATCATCGGCCTGCCCCTCGGCTACGACGCCCTCGCCGAGCGCGTCCAGGCGGCCGCCGCCTGGTCCGCCGGCATGCGCCGCCACCTGCACAGCGGCGCGCCCGAAATGTACGTGGGCCCCGGCGGCACCGTCGTCACGGTGACCGGCGCGAAGGGCGGCGTCGGCGCGACGGTCACGGCGGTCCAACTCGCCCTCGCCGCACGGGCGTCCGGCCGCGACGTGGCGCTGCTCGACCTGGACCTCCAGTCCGGTGACGTGGCCTCGTACCTCGATGTGCAGTTCCGCCGGTCGGTGGCCGACCTGGCGGCCATCACCGACATCAACCCGCGCGTCCTCCAGGACGCCGTCTACACCCACGACACCGGCATCGCCCTGCTCCTGGCCCCCGCCGAGGGCGAACGGGGCGAGGAGGTCACCGACCGCGTGGCCCGCCAGGTGATCGGCGCGCTGCGCTCCCGTCACGACCTGGTGGTCGTCGACTGCGGCTCCCAGATGAACTCGGCCACCGCGGCGGCCGTCGAGATGGCCGACCAGGCCCTGCTCCTCGTCACCCCCGACGTCATCGCCGTCCGCGCCGCCAAACGCATGGTCCGTATGTGGGACCGCCTCCAGATCCGCAAGGCCGAGGAGACCACGACGGTCGTGAACCGCTTCGCCCGCGGCACGGAGATCCAGCCGTCCCTCGTCGAACGCGTCACCGGCACCAAGGTCGCCCGCTCCGCGGTCCCCGCCGCCTTCAAGGAACTCCAGTCGGTCGTCGACGCGGGGCGGCTGCAGGACCTGGACACCCGCTCGACCGTCAAGCAGGCGCTGTGGGAACTCGCCGCCGAGCTGGGTCTCGTGGTCCCCCAGGAAAGCGGGGGCGGCGGCAGGCGTCGCAAGGCGTCCGCGTCGGACCGGGGCGCGCTCTCGCTCCGCCGCCGGGGCGGCGACCGGGGAGCGGTCACCCTCGAATTCGCCGGGATGTTCCCGCTGCTGCTCGTCGTCATGACGATCCTGTGGCAGTGCGTGCTGTACGGCTACTCGTACTCGCTGGCCGGGAACGCGGCGGACGAGGCGGCACGGGCCGCCACCGCCGCGTACGCGGTGCACGGCGACGTCCCGGGCGCCTGCGCGGCGGCCGGGAGCAAGCATCTGCCGGGCTCCTGGAAGGACGCGGGCATCGACTGCGGCGCGGCGGGCCCGGTCATGAAGGCCACCGTCGACGTCGACGTCCCGCTGTTCTTCCCGGGCTTTGACGCGGGCTTCCACGTACGGGGCACCGCGGGCGCGGCACTGGAGGGAGACGACGTGGGTTTCCTTGGAGGTATCAGATGAAGCCGTACCTCCGGCATGGCTTACGCGCCCCGCACGGGCTTTGCCGCGTGCACCGGCCGGGCGCCACGGACGGTCTTCGTGTCGCCACTGGTCTCCGGGCCGTGACCGGGCCCCGTGCCATGACCGGGTTCCGCCCCTTGGGCAGGTTCCGTGCCGGGCGGCGGCTCCGGGGTGACCGGGGTGTCTCCATCCTGGAGTTCGTCGGGTTCCTGCCCATCCTGCTGATGATCGGGATGGCGGTCATCCAGCTCGGTCTCATCGGGTACGGCGTCAACCAGGCCGGTTCCGGGGCACGGGCCGCCGCGCGGGTCGCCTCGCAGGGCGGCGACGGGAGGGCGGCGGGTCAGGCCGCCGTGAGCGGATGGCTGGACGCGAGGGTCGAACCCGTACCGGGCCCCGACCTCACCACCGCCACCGTCACGGTCAGAGTCCCCGGCGTCATCCCCCTCTTCGGCCCCTACACCGTCACCCGCCACGCCACCATGCCCACCGACGACTGACCGGGAGGAGCCGACACCATGAGCCTGCGTTCCCGTATCGCCGCCCCCGACGAGGGCGGACCCGCCCGTGAGGACGGACACCTCGTCGCCGTCTACCGGGCCAAACTCCTCGAAGAGATCGACCTCGCCGAGATGTCCGGCCTGGCCGCGGCCGAACGCCGGGTCCGTCTCGAACGCGTCCTCGGCCACATCATCAGCCGCGAGGGCCCGGTCCTCTCCACCGCCGAACGCTCCCAGCTGATCCGCCGGGTGGTCGACGAGGCCCTCGGGCTCGGCGTCCTCGAACCGCTTCTCGCGGACGCGTCGATCACCGAGATCATGGTCAACGGCCCGGACTCGATCTTCGTCGAGCGAGCCGGCCGCGTCGAGCAGCTCCCGCTGCGCTTCGCGTCCAACGAGCAGCTCATGCAGACCATCGAACGCATCGTCTCGACGGTCAACCGCCGCGTCGACGAGTCCAACCCGATGGTCGACGCCCGCCTGCCGACCGGCGAGCGCGTCAACGTCATCATCCCGCCGCTCGCCCTGACCGGCCCCACCCTCACCATCCGCCGCTTCCCCCGCGCGTACACGCTCTCGGAGCTGATCGGCCTCGGCTCCCTCGACGAGCAGACGCTCATGCTGCTCGCCGCCTTCGTACGGGCCCGCTTCAACGTCATCGTCAGCGGCGGCACCGGCAGCGGCAAGACCACCCTGCTGAACGCGCTCTCCGGCCTGATCCCGTCCCACGAGCGCATCATCACCATCGAGGACTCCGCCGAACTCCAGCTCCAGCAGGAGCACGTCATCCGCCTCGAATCGCGCCCCCCGAATGTGGAGGGCAAGGGCCAGATCACCATCCGTGACCTGGTCCGGAACTCGTTGCGCATGCGCCCCGACCGCATCATCGTCGGCGAGGTCCGCGGCGGCGAGACCCTCGACATGCTCCAGGCCATGTCGACCGGCCACGACGGCTCGCTCGCCACCGTCCACGCGAACTCCGCCGAGGACGCTCTCATGCGTCTCCAGACCCTCGGTTCGATGTCCGAGGTCCAGATCCCCTTCGAGGCGCTCAAGGACCAGATCAACTCCGCCGTCGAGGTCGTCGTCCAGCTGTCCCGGCACGCCGACGGCTCCCGCAAGGTCACGGAGGTCGCGCTGCTCGTCTCGCACGGCCGCGAACAGTTCCGCGTCACCCCCGTCACCCGCTTCGTGCCTCGTCCGGTCGGCCCCGACCGCGTCGTCCGGGGCCACTTCGAGCACCTCCCGCTCCCGCGCTCGGTCGCGGAGAAGCTGTACGTCGCCAACGAGCCGCTGCCACCCGCCTTCGGCGTCGCCGAGGCCATCGACGTACTCAACACGAGGCGGGCCATCGGATGACGTCCCCCATCTCCGGGTTTCCCGCCTCCGAGTCCCCCGCCTTCGGGTCTCCAGCCTCCGAATCTCCCGCCTCCGGGTCCCCCACCCCCGAGTCCCCCACCCTCGAAGGGAGGCAGCCATGAACGACCCCGCCCTCCTCGCCCTCGGCGGAACGCTCCTCGGCGGCACACTCGCCGTCGCGGGTGTGCACTCCTACGCCTCGGGCCGCGCCCAGCGACGGGAACTCGTCGACCGTCTCTCCGGCGGCGGCCTGCCGCACACCGCGGGCCGCCGGGTCCGCCGCTTCGCGGGCATCGACCGCCGGCTGCGCCGCACCCGCCTCGGCCGTACGATCCACCTGCGCCTGACGGCCACCGGACTCGACGTCACGGCGGGGGAGTTCTTCACCTACGTCGCCGCCGTGGTCGTCGCCCTGTGGCTGATCGCCGCTGCGACGCTCGCCCCGTTCTTCGGCCCGATCGCCGCCGTCCTCGGCGTGTGGAGCGCGGCCATCTTCCTCAACTGGCAGCGCCAGAAACGCATCGAGGCGTTCATCAACCAACTCCCCGACGTGGCACGCCTGCTGGCCAACGCGACGGCGGCGGGCCTGGCCCTGCGGACGGCGCTCGCCATGGCGGCGGAGGAGCTGGAGGCGCCGGCGGGCGAGGAACTCGCGCATGTGGCGGACCAGTTGATGCTCGGCCGCTCCATCGACGACGCCCTCGGCGAGCTCTCCGAGCGCCTGCCCTCCCGCGAGCTGATCGTTCTCGTCACCACACTCGTCCTCGCCAACAAGGCGGGCGGCTCCGTCGTCAGTTCCCTGCGCAACCTCACCCAGACCCTGGAGGACCGCAAGGAGACCCGCCGCGAGGTCCGCACGATGCTCTCCGAGGTCAACGCGACCGCCTTCACGGTGCCCTTCCTCGGCATCGGCTCGCTGGTCCTGATCAACTCCTCGAACGAGGGAGCCCTCGCCCGCGTCACCGGCTCCCCGCTCGGCCAGGGCCTGGTCCTGCTGGCCCTCGGCCTCTACACCGTGGGCTTCTTCGTCATCCGCCGGCTCGGCAAGATCGAAGTGTGAGGGAGGGGTCACGTTGCTTCCGCTGCTGCTCGCCGTCCTGATGGGCGCGGCCGTCGCGGGCGTCCTCCTGGGCGTCCGGATGATCCGCGCCGACGTCAAACTCCCCAGCGACCTCCAGCTCGCCCTGGAGGTCGGCGGCACCCGTGTCTCCGCGGCGGACTCGGCCGTCGACCGCCTCGGCATGCGCTTCGCGCCGACCGTGCTGCGCCTGATGGGCCCCCGGCGCGTGGACGCCAAACGCCGCCGCATCGACATGGCGGGCAACCCGGGTGGCATGACCCTGAACCGCTACGCGGCCCGCCGCGCGGTCTACGGCATCTTCGGCGTCGTCCTCGGCCTGGTCTTCCTCTCCAACGGCCAGCTCCTCTTCGCCGCGCTCACGCTGGTCTTCGGCCTGATCGCCGCGGACGCCCTCATCTGGCAGGCCGTCCGCGAACGCAAGGAGGTCATCGACCGCACCCTGCCGGACTTCCTCGACGTCCTCGCGGTCGTCGTCTCCGCGGGCCTCGGGTTCCGCCAGGCCCTGGACCGCGTCGCGGAGAAGTACGAGGGGCCCTGGGCGGACGAACTGCGCATCACCCTGCGCCAGATGGACATGGGTGTCAGCCGCCGCCAGGCCTTCGACGAACTCCGCCGGCGCAACTCCTCCGAGCAGGTCGCCCAGTTCGTCTCGGCCCTCCAGCAGGGCGAGGAACTCGGCTCCCCGATCGCCGAGACCCTCATCCAGCTCGCCACGGACATGCGCCGCACCGACGCCCAGAACGCCCGCCGCCGTGCCGCCAAGACCATCCCCAAGGCCACGATGGTCACCCTCGTCTTCATGCTCCCGGCCACGATGATCCTCATCGCGACGGGAATGTTCCTGGGCTCGGGGACGAACTTCGGCTCGATCCTGGGGCGCTGATGAACGCCTTCCTGAGCATTCGAGGTCACGCGGGCCGCGAGAGCCGACCCTGGTCCTGGTCCGCCCTGTTCGCGCGAAGCCGCGAACGGGGCACCGGCTACCTCGCGGACGACGCCCCCGCCCCCGGCGGCATCCGCCTCCAGCTCAACGCCCTCCAGGCCCTGTGCCGTCAGGCCTTCGCCGTCCGCCTCGCGGCCATCGCGATCGGCGCCCCCTTCGCGATGTCGAACGCCACGGACGGCCTTCCCCGTTACGCGGTCCTCGCCGCGGCCGTCCTCGGCGTCATGGGCTCCTACGCCATGCTCCGGGACTGGGACCGCTTCGGCCCCCGCCTCCTGGCCCATCCGACCCTGATGGCCCTGGACCTCACCTTCGGCGCGGTCCTGCTCCTGACCGCGTCACCGGCCTCCCCCCTCGCCTACGCCACGGTCTGCACCCCGCTGCTCTCGGGCCTGCTGTACGGCTGGCGCGGCGCGGGCGTCTTCACCGGATTCCAGCTCGTCGTCCTGCTCACGGTGTTCAGGGCCTGGGAGCACCGGCCGGGCGCGGGCGCCAACACCCTCCTCATCGCGGGGTTCTGCGTCGGCGCCGGCATCATCGGCGTCACCCTGCGAAATCTGATGTTCCGCTTCGGCACGGCGAGCCAGGCCCTGTCCGAGGCGACCAGCAGGCTCGCCGTCGCGGAGGCGGTGGAGTCCGAACGGGCCCGCCTGGCACGCGAGATGCACGACTCGGTGGCCAAGACGCTGTACGGTCTCGCCCTCGCGGCGGAGGCCCTGGCCGCCTCGGCGGACGGCGCGAACCCGCGGGCGCTCAAACGCCAGGCGACGGTCGTGGCCGACGCGGCGCGCCTCGCCGCCGCGGAGTCCCGCACCCTCCTGTCGGACCTGCGGCGCCACACCGACCTGACCGACCCGGACAGCGACCTCCTCCCCGAACTCCGCTCCCTGGCAGCCGACTTCGAGGCACGCACCCGGCTCGCCGCCGTCGTACGGCACCGGGGCGCGGACCCGGTCCTTCCCAGCGCCGCCGCCCACCATGTCCTCGCGGTCGTGTCCGAAGCCCTGGAGAACGCCCACCGCCATGCGGGCGCGAGCGCGGTGACGGTCGAACTCGACGTATCGGCACACGTGTTCTCGCTGTGCGTACGGGACGACGGGGCGGGACTGCCGACGCCCGCGACCCCCGCGGCACTCGCCGGTTGGACGAGATCCGGCCATTTCGGTCTGCTCGGCATGACCGAACGGGCCGCCTGCGTCGGCGGCCTCATCGCCCTGGACCGATCCCCGCAAGGGGGCACCGAGGTCCGGCTGACCCTCCCGCTCTCGGCGGCCGCCCTTCCCTCTCCCCCCACTCCCCAAGAGGAGGCCGCACATGCCTGACCAGGCACTTTCCGGCCCGCCCCTGCGTGTCCTCGTCGCCGACGACAACCCGGTCGTACGGGCCGGCCTGACCGCGCTGCTGGACGCGCACCCCGACATCGCCGTCGTCGCGGCGGCCCGGGACGGCGCGGAGGCGCTCGCCTGCGCCGCCCACCTCATCCCGGACGTGGTCCTGCTCGACGTGCGCATGCCCGGCACGGACGGCCTCACCGCGCTGCCCGAACTGTGCCGGATCGCCCCGGTGATGATGCTGACATACAGCCGCGAACCCGAGGTCGTGGCGGAAGCCCTGCGCAGAGGAGCGTCCGGCTATCTCGTCCATGGCGAGTTCACGGCAGCGGAACTGATCGCCGCTGTTCGGGACGTTCGCCACCGACCCCCGACTGTCCCGGATTCAATCGGACTTTCGCACCAACCGCCCTCTTTCCCTTCGCAGCTGCAATCAGCTGTGGCACAGTCTTCGGAGGCTCGGCACGTACCAACGGCGGGACTTCACCGTCATGCCGTCCATCAGCCCGACTTCGGCCTGAGTTCAAGGGAGGTGGAGGTGATGGACCTCATCGCGGCCGGCATGAACAACCGTCAGATCGCCGCCACCTGCTTCATCGCCGAGAAGACGGTCAAGAATCACATCAATCGCATCTTCGCGAAGCTGCACAGTTCTTCGCGCAGCGAAGCGATCGCCCACTGGCTGGGCACCGCCCACGAGGGGTGGAGCCGATGACTCCACAGCCGAGAAGTTGGGCCCCTGGGCCCACCCGGAGTAGGCGCCTTCTCACGTACGGTGCTCGGGTCGTTAGTGGCATCGGCCGGGAGGGCAGTCCTGATGAACAGGTTCACCATGTGGACACGAACGGTGATCTCCCGGACGCGGGGCACGAACCGGGACGCGGGGGCGGGGTTCGTGGAGTACGCGGGCCTGATGATCATCATTGCGGGGATCTTCACGTTGATCGACCAGATCGGTCTGGACGGGTTGATCTCCACCGCGATCAGGAACGCGGTCACCCAGGTCACCGGCGGCGGCTGAGCCGACCGGTCCGCGACGACCGGGGGCAGACCCTTCCCATATATATCTGGCTGACGGGGATTCTGCTCTTCGCCGCATTCGCCTTCTTCGCCTTCGCCCAAGCAGCGTCCGCCCGCAATGGAGCTCAATCCGCGGCGGACGCTGCTGCGTTGGCGGCCGCACAGGACTCCCGAGACGAGCTGATGGCCGGGTTGACGGGAGCCGTCGGCACGGACGACCACTGGCTGGACTGGCTCAACGGCGACAAGTTCCAAGGCGTGGGAGCGTCCGCCGCGGCCGACCGGCTGGCCGCCGAGAACGACTCGACGGTGCGAGGCGGTGCCCAACCCGCCATCGTGAACGGATTCCCCGGCTATCGCGTGGCGATCGAGACCCGCTACACGGTGGGCGACTCGATCATCCCGGGCACGGAGAACCGTCACGCCACGGCCCAGGCGACGGCAGTCATCCAGCCTCGCTGCACCTTCGCCACCGACGCGGATCCCAAGAAGCTCGTGCAGCTGGACTGCGGCGGGCGCATTGTGGACATCGATCCCGAACATTTCAATTCGGACGACCTTCCCGACGCGTCCGTGCTGTTCTCTGTGCATCTGGCCGAGTGAGAGGAAGCCGTACCGATGGATCTCCGGCACACCATGAAGGGCCGCAGGGCCATGGCCGCGGTGGCGATCACGACTGGATTGCTCCTCACGGTGTCCGGGTGCGGCGGGGGAGACGGCGGCGGCAAGCCGACGGCGGACTCGTCGTCCTCCCAGCCGGGCAAGGGGGGCGGCGACGGCGCGAAGGCGTCGCCGACAGCGAGCCAGGACCAGATACTGGCCGAGGTCAAGGGTGACGACGTGACGCTCACGATCACCTCGGCCGTGCGGGACCAGGGTGGATTCGTGACGGTGAGCGGGACGGTGACCAACGGTGGCGGCCAGTTCTGGGTCGCCGCGAACTGGCGGGGCGACGAGCGTGAGTTGAGCCGGAACGGCGCCTCCGTGGCCGGAGCCTCCTTGACCGACAGCAAGGGCAAGAAGAAGTACCTGGTTCTGCGAGACACCCAAGGGCGCTGCCTGTGCACCAAGTTCGACGGCGGTGGTGTGGACGCCGGTAAGTCGGCCGAATGGTTCGCCCAATTCCCCGCACCCCCCGCCGACACCACCGCCGTCGACTTCCAGGTCGGCTCCATGCCACCCGCCTCCATCGAGATCTCCGAGGGCTGAGCCATGGCCCTCCCGCCCCGCGGCGCCGCGACGACGTTCACGGCCCTCGCCGTGCTGATCACCCTCGGCCTTCCGGGTCCCGCGTACGCGGACGGCGGCGACCCCAGCGCCCCGCCCGGCAGCGTCACCACTCCTTCGCCCCCCGAAGTCGACGCCACCAGCCCGGGACTCAAGCTCGCCGACGGTGCGACGCTGGCGCCCGCCAAGGTGCTGGACATCAAGTCGGTCGTGGAGGACCTGGGGGGTGAGGAGCGCCGGGAGGACACCAACTCGGACGTGACCTTCGCGCTCCAGGCGGAGGTCCTCTTCCCCAAGGACAGCTCGAAACTGAACCCGGAGTCCCAGTCCCGTATCCAGGCGATCGCGGACGAGATCAAGGCCCAGCACGCGACGACGGTCCGCGTGTTCGGATTCACCGACAACCTCGGCTCGTACGCGCACGGTCTGACCCTCTCCAAGAACCGCGCGGAACAAGTGCACGACCGGCTGGCCGCCGCGCTCGGTTCCGCGGAGGCGGACATCACCTTCGAGGTGCGCGGCTACAGCGAGGACTACCCGATCGCCGACAACACCTCGGAGCAGGGCCGCCGCAAGAACCGCCGTGTGGAGGTGACCTTCCCGAGGGGCCCGGCCAACGGGAACAGCGCCTGACGCGCGCGTCACCCTCTCCGGTGCCCGGCCTCCTGGCAGCATGCCCCCGACGAACGGGTCGCGCACGAGGTCGATGGAGTCCGCCATGAGGAAGATCGTGTTGATGATGTCGGTGTCCCTCGACGGATTCATCGAGGGCCCGAACCGCGAGATCGACTGGCACCGCGTCAACACCGAGATGCTCCAGCACTTCAACGAGGAGATCAGGGAGTTCGGCGCCCTGCTCAGTGGACGGGTGACGCACGAGCTGATGGCCGAGTACTGGCCGACGGCCGACAAGGACCCGCAGCTCAGCCCGGAGATGGCCGAGTTCGCCGGAATCTGGCGGAACATGCCCAAGGTGGTGTTCTCGCGGACGCTCAGACGCGCCGAGTGGCACACCACGGTCGTACCGGAGGTCGTGCCCGAGGAGATCCGGGCGCTCAAGGCGCAGCCGGGCGGCGACCTCGGACTCGGGGGCGCCGATCTCGCCGCGTCGTTCCTGCGGCACGACCTCGTGGACCAGTTCAGGCTGTACGTCCACCCCGTGCTGATCGGGCGGGGTAAGCGGCTCTTCCCGGAGTCCGAGACCCTGACCGGGCTCCGTCTCATCGAGACGCGGGTCTTCGGCAACGGCGTCGTACTCCTGCGCTACGAGCGCGACACCTCCACCGACACCGACACGTCTGCCGAAACCGACACCGAACCCCCCGCCGACACCCACACCTCCGCCGACTCCGGCGCCGCCTCCACCGACACCGCCTCCTCCGGCACTGACACCACCGGCACCGGCACCGACAGCGCCTCCACCGGCACCGAAAGCGCTGCCCCCGACACCACCGCCGACACCTCCGACACCTCCGACACTTCCGACCCCGACGACGCGTAAAGCGGTTGTCCCTGGCGGGTGACCTGGGTAGGAAGGCCGCATGACGTCACTCGGTGTTGTCTTCCGGCCCCAACTGCCCCCCGAGCGGCTGCGTGCGCTGGCGCGCGAGGCGGAGGAGGCGGGTCTCGAGGAACTGTGGCTGTGGGAGGACTGTTTCCTCGAAGGGGGCATCTCCGCCGCCGCGGCCGCACTCGCCTGGACCGAGCGCCTGCGGGTGGGAGTGGGACTGCTGCCCGTCCCGCTGCGGAACGTCGCCGTCACCGCGATGGAGGCCGCCACCCTGCACCGGCTGTTCCCCGGGCGAGCCGTCCTCGCCGTCGGCCACGGCGTCCAGGACTGGATGGGACAGGTCGGGGCGCGGGCCGAGTCGCCCGTGACGTTGCTGCGTGAGCACCTCGACGCGCTGCGCGCCCTGTTGCGCGGCGAGCGCGTGACCACCGACGGACGGTACGTGAAGCTCGACGGAGTCGCCCTCGACTGGCCGCCCGCCGAGGCGCCCGAGGTCCTCACCGGTGCCACCGGGCCCCGTACGCTCCGCCTCGCCGGTGAGGCCGCCGACGGCACCGTCCTCACCGCCTCGACCACCGTCGACGGGGTACGGCGGGCCCGTCGGCTCATCGACGAGGGACGGCAGGCGGCCGGACGGACGGCCGGACGCCACCGGGTGGTCGTCTATCTGCACACCGCCACCGGGGCCGACGCCGCCGCCCGGCTGCGCGCCGAGATCGAGGCCAACGGCGAGGACCCCGTCCCGGAACACGGCGTCGCGGGCGACGCGGACACCGTCGCCAAGGCCGTCCAGCGGCTCGCGGACGCCGGCGCCGACACGGTGGTTCTCCAGCCCACCGCCGACGAGCCGGACCCCGAGGGCTTCGTCCGCTTCGCGGCCGGACAAGTACGCCCGCTGCTCGCCTAGGACGACCCGCCCGATCGGTCATGACGCAGGAGACCGACCGGCCCGGCCGGTCAGCCCGACCGGCCCCCCGGCCAGCCCGGCCGGTCGGACCGGTGAGTCGGCCAGTTGGTCGACCCGGCCGGTCAGCGGGGCCGGTGATCCCCCGTTCCCCCGTCGATCAGCTCCCGCACGATGTCCATGTGGCCCGCGTGCCGTGCCGTCTCCTCGATCATGTGGACCAGCACCCAGCGCAACGAGACCGTCCGGCCGCTCCCCGTCGTGCCCACGTCGTCGAGCGCCAGCTCGGTGACGATCCGGTCGGCGGCGGTGCGGGCGCGGCCGTAGAACTCGACGATCCGCTCCGTCGTCTCGTCCAGGCCCGCGCTCATGTCCTCGTCGGAGAAGGGGTCGAACCACAGCGGCTCGACCTCGCGGCCGAAGGCCGAGCAGAACCAGCCGTACTCGACGGACGCGAGGTGTTTCACCAGTCCGAGCAGATGGGTGCCGGACGGGGTCATCACTCGTCTGACCTGCTCGTCGTCCAGGCCCTGGAGCTTCCACAGCACGGCGTCCCGATGCCGGTCGAGACTGGCGTGCAGGATTTCCTTCTCGCCGCCGGTGTACGGCGTCGGCGTGGCTCCCGGATTCGCAGGCATGCCCGGAACGTAGCAGCGGCCACTGACATCACCCGCCCGGGAAATCCCATCGCCCCGCGACCGCGTCCGTTGCGAGAATCGCCCCATGAGCACCGCGCGCACCTTCGAAGACCTCGTCGCCGAAGCCGAGACGGCGTCCGTCGACGGCTGGGACTTCTCCTGGTTCGAGGGCCGGGCCACCGAGGAGCGGCCCTCGTGGGGGTACGCGCGGGGGATGAGGGAGCGGCTGGCCCGCGCGCGCGGCGCCCTCGACATCCAGACGGGCGGCGGGGAGGTCCTGAACTCCGCCCCGAAGCTGCCCGCGCTCACCGTCGCCACCGAGGGCTGGCCGCCGAACGTCGCGAAGGCCGCCGCCCTGCTCCACCCCCGGGGCGCCGTGGTGGTCGCCTGCCCGGAGGACGCGCCGCTGCCGTTCGCGGCCGGGGCCTTCGACCTGGTCACCAGCCGGCACCCGGTGGCGACGTACTGGGACGAGATCGCTCGCGTGCTGTGCCCCGGCGGCACCTATTTCTCCCAGCAGGTCGGCCCCGCGAGCGTCTTCGAGCTCGTCGAGCGCTTCCTCGGCCCGCAGCCCGAGGAGGTCAGGAACGGCCGCGACCCGGGCCGCGCCCGCGCCGCCGCCGAGGCCGCCGGGCTCGACGTCGTCGATCTGCGCTCGGAGCGGCTGCGCATGGAGTTCCACGACGTCGGCGCCGTCGTCCACTTCCTGCGCAAGGTGATCTGGATGGTCCCGGGCTTCACCGTCGACGCCTACCGGCAAAGGCTCCGCGCCCTGCACGAACAGATCGAGACGCAAGGCCCGTTCGTCGCACACAGCGCCCGCTTCCTGATCGAGGCACGCAAGCCCCGGGGGACCGCAGACCCGCAGGACTAGCCACCACGCGGGCCCCGGAGGACCGCAGACCCGCAGGCCCAGCCACCGCGCGAGCGTCCCGCGACCACGCCGCGGCCCTGCTGCCGGTCCTGCGAATCCGTGACCACGCCCGCGGTCCGCCGCCAGCCACACGACCCCGCGGTCAGGCAAACGGCCCCGCCGTCACCCACGCACCCCCGCCGTCACCCACGCACCCCTGCCGTCACCCCGCACATCCGCCGTCACGCATGCGGCCCCGACGTCACTTTCCCGACCACCAACTCCGGTGTCGCCTCCAGGATTTCGCCCACCCGTGCCACCTGTCGTGCCAACTCCCTCTCCTGTGCCGCCGTCAGCCGTACCAGCGGCTCCACGGTGACCGTCGTGCGGCGTCCGCTGCGCCGCTGGTGCCAGACCCCGGACACCACGCCGTCGACGAGCAGCACCGGATGGTTCCCCGCCTGGCCGCGGGCCAGCGCCCGCTCGTAGGCGGTTCCGGGGAACAGCAGTTCACGCGGCCGGCAGCCGACGCCGTACGCGTCGAAGTACGGCAACAGCCGGACTCCGCGCGCCGGTTCACCCGGGAAGTCGCTGTCGCCCGCCGCCACCCACGCCGGTCCGCCCGCGAAGTCGACCTCTTCGATCACCCCGGCTTCGGCCAGCGCGGCGAACAGGTCGCGGGCCCAGCCCCGGGGAGCCGCCGCCCACTGGGCGAAGTGCGCCGCCGTCGCCGGACCGTAGGCGCGCAGATGCCGGCGTACGAGCAGGGAGAGTGCCTCGTCGGCGGCCATCGGCCGGAAGTGCGGAGGCCGGGTGTACGTCACCTTGCGCCCCCGGTTGGGGCCGAGGCACGGGGCGCCCCGCTGGCCCGCCCGGTGCATCACCTGCCGCCAGCGCGGCCACATCCCCTGGAACGCGGGCATCACCAGGTCCCCGGCCCACGGTCCGGTGCGCGCCACGACCGCCTCGCTCAGCTCGTCGATGGTCAGCGAGGTGCCGGTCAGGGCGTCGGCGATCGCGGCGACGACCTCGTCGGCCTGCGCCGCGGTCATCCGCGCATCTTGCGCGAAGGGGCTCGGACCGGTCGGAACAGCCGTCAAAGCGGCGGCCCAGAAGGAGAGTCCGGCGGCCGGCAGCAGATGAAGGGTGCCGCGCGGGCCGTACGTCTTCACCAGCGAGCGCTCCTCCCACAGCGCCGCGCGGACGTCCGCCCGGGTCACGCCCTCGGCGCGTACGCCCACCGACACCTCTGCCGCCGACAGCACCTGCGCGTGGGCGCCGAGCATCGCGCCGACCACCTCGGCGACCGGTGTCCCGGCCCGCGCGGGAACGGACAGGAACTGCCGGTCCAGGCGCCGGGCGCTCGCCTCGTCCCATGTGATCCTCAAGGTCATACGGCCGACGCTAGACGGGAAATAGGTCAGCTCCAGTCCGCTGTGCGCAGGTCCGGCGAGGCGCGCAATGCGGGCGAACGGGCTGATCGACGCGCGCCTGAGCAGATTGACCGAAAGCATCCCATTGAGGGGAGCTCGGCGTGAGATGTCCGTCCGGATGACGGACGCAGGCCGGTCGGGCGTCCTCGCGGCGCGCGGCACATCCGCACGGGTTTTCCACATCGTTATCGAGCGTCTGTCGCCCTGAATGTTTGGCTCACGTAAGTTCAGACCAAGGTAATTCGCGTCAGCAAAGCTGCGCGTGTGGCACCGCGCAGAGGAGGGGGCTGCGCGGTGCTGCCTTGCCCGGTGACGTGCTGTCAGCCGTCCTGGACCGTGATCCGCGCCCCGCGCCGCACTCCCCATCCCCGCATCGCCCCGGCCTCCGCCTCCAGGACCTGCCGGGCTCGCGGCCGCGGCAGTCCCATCCGGCCCGGACGCATCGTGCGCACCGCCAGGACCCGCGACGACCGGTCCAGATAGGCGACGTCGATCGCGAACCGCATCCCCAGCGTGTGCACCGAGTTCGCCGGTGCCAGCAGCAGCGCTCCCTCGATCCCGGAGCGCCCGAGCAGTCCGCGCCGCCGGGCGCGCGCCGACGTGGCGAGCTCCAGGGGCACCGGCTCGGTCGTCCCCTCCGTCGTGTCCGTCGTGAACGTGGCCATGGGTGCGAAGTTAGCGGCGGAGTCAAGCGGGAGCGCGCCATGCCGATCACTCGCCCGGAGTACCGGGGGACAAGTCGGCGCCACGCCCCACAAGCGGCCGCAGACCCATTGGATCTCTCCCGATCCTCCGCGATTCCCTTTGAATCAGCTGCGATTCGGCCATGATCACACCCGGAATCGATGGTTCCGCGCTCACCGTGGCGTCGCCGGGCGACTTCGGAGAGTAGTTGTGGCACGCGGATGCACGCAGCATCACTTACGAAGGGTTATGGTGGAAACCCCCCCTCGGGCCGGTCCGTCTCCCCCCCACGGACCGGCCCGTTTTTTGTGTCCGCGACGGCCCGCGCGGCAGGCGCCCCTGTGCGCCCCCCGGACGGACCGCCTCGTGCGGCGGGGAATTCGGTGACTCAGTGCCGTTGGGCCCAGATGTTCGTGCCCTGTGTCGACACCGCGAACGTGTCGATCTCCCTCAGCTCCTCCTCCGTGAGCTTCGGCGCCGCCAGCGCCGCCACGTTCTCCTCCAGCTGCCGCACGCTGGACGCGCCGATGAGGGCGGAGGTCATCCGCTCGTCGCGCAGCACCCAGGTGAGCGCGAGCTGGGCGAGGGACTGGCCGCGCCGGGCCGCGATGTCGTTCAGCCCGTTCAGCCGGCGTACGACGTCGTCGCTCAGCAGGTCAGGGTCCAGCGACTTCCCCTGAGTGGCGCGCGAGCCCTCCGGGATGCCCTGGAGGTACTTGCCGGTCAGCATGCCCTGTGCGAGCGGAGCGAAGGAGATGCAGCCCATCCCGGCCGCCTCCAGCGTGTCGAGCAGGCCGTCGTCCTCGGTCCAGCGGTTGAGCATCGAGTACGAGGGCTGGTGGATGAGCGGACGGACACCCATCCCGGTGAGGATCCGGGCCGCCTCCGCCGTCTGCTCGCTGCTGTACGAGGAGACGCCGACGTACAGCGCCTTGCCCTGCTGGACGGCGGACGCGAGCGCGCCCATCGTCTCCTCCAGCGGGGTGTCCGGGTCGAAGCGGTGCGAGTAGAAGATGTCGACGTGGTCGACGCCCAGCCGCCGCAGTGACGCGTCCAAGGAGGACAATAGGTACTTGCGGGAGCCCCACTCGCCGTAGGGGCCGGGCCACATGTCGTAGCCCGCCTTGGTCGAGATGACCAGCTCGTCCCGGTAAGGGGCGAAGTCCTCCTTCAGCAGCTTGCCGAAGTTGATCTCCGCGGAGCCGGGCGGCGGCCCGTAGTTGTTGGCGAGGTCGAAATGGGTGACGCCGAGATCGAAGGCGCGGCGCAGGATCGCTCGCTGGGAGTCCAGCGAGCGGTCGTCGCCGAAGTTGTGCCACAGGCCGAGCGAGATCGCGGGCAGCTTGAGGCCGCTGCGGCCCGTACGCCGGTATTCCATCGAGTCGTACCGCTCCGTTGCGGCCCGGTACAGAGAGGGGTCGTTCATGGGGACGAACCTATGTCAGGGTGCACAGGGCCCTCGGCAGCTGCCGCGTTTCACGGGGGTAGGCTTCGCCCCGGGGGACCGCCATATGGACAGGGACTGTGCTCGGGCGCGGCTGTCCGATCCGCACGGAGGGGCTGACAACACGTGACCTTGCGCGACAACCTGCGCCGTCTGCTGGTCAGGTTCTATGCACGCAGGGTGGAAGGCCACCTCGACCACGACCAGGTGCCCAAGCACATCGGCGTCATCATGGACGGCAACCGGCGCTGGGCGAAGGCGGCGGGCTCCACCACCGCCCAGGGCCATCGGGCCGGAGCCGACAAGATCGGGGAATTCCTCGGCTGGTGCTCCGAGACCGACGTCGAGGTCGTCACCCTCTGGCTGCTGTCCACCGACAACTTCGACCGTCCGCAGGAGGAGCTCGGTCCGCTCCTCGGCATCATCGAGGGCGTCGTCCGCACCCTGGCCGCCGACGGCCGCTGGCGGGTGCACCACGTCGGCACGCGGGACATCCTGCCCGCCGCGATGCAGTCGGCGCTCAAGGAGGCCGAGGAGGCCACCGCACACGTCGAGGGGATAGTCGTCAACGTCGCCATCGGCTACGGCGGCCGCCAGGAGATCGCCGACGCGGTGCGCTCGATGATCCTCGACGCCGCCGACAAGGGCACCTCGATGGAGGACCTCGCGGACCGCGTCGACGTCGACCTCATCGGCAAGCACCTCTACACCGGTGCCCAGCCCGATCCCGACCTGGTGATCCGCACCAGCGGCGAGCAGCGGCTGTCCGGATTCATGCTCTGGCAGACCGCTCACTCCGAGTACTACTTCTGCGAAGTCTTCTGGCCCGCCTTCCGCAAGGTCGACTTCCTTCGCGCCCTGCGTGACTACGCGGCGCGACACCGTCGTTACGGAGGCTGAATTCCGGGGTGCCCCGCGTTGCCCGGGGCACCCTGCGGGGACGTACGTCATCGGGAGTTAACGAACGCGCCGTCATATGCCGTGGCATGGCTTCGCCGGTTCGAGGGCATAAGCCTTGCAGGTCGACACCCGAACCACGGGTGTCGTATCTCAGCGGACGGCTCGGGGCCGTCCGCCCGGGAGGCCCTTTGCACCAGCCCGACCGTGCGGTCAGTACGGACGAAGCGGAGGGCCGGTTTTCGGCCCGCGCATCGGTGCCGGAAACCGGTCCAGATCTCCTTCGTCGCTCCCCGACCTCATCCGAGGGGGTACGTCCTTCCGTGGTGACCAGCACAAAGCGCCACAAGCCAGACCGGCGCACCTATGTTCTCGACACCAGCGTTCTGCTGGCCGACCCGAATGCCCTGAGCCGCTTCGACGAGCATGAAGTAGTGCTCCCGATCGTCGTGGTCACGGAGCTGGAGGCCAAGCGGCACCATCCCGAACTCGGCTACTTCGCCCGGCAGGCCCTGCGTCTGCTCGACGAGTTCCGGGTCCGGCACGGCCGCCTCGACTCCCCGATTCCCGTCGGGGACCTCGGCGGGACGGTGCGCGTCGAGCTCAACCACTCGGACCCCAGCGTCCTGCCCAGCGGGTATCGCCTGGGGGACAACGACTCCCGCATCCTCGCGGTCGCCCGCAACCTGCAGGCCGAGGGGTACGACGTCACCGTCGTCTCGAAGGACCTGCCGCTCAGGATCAAGGCGTCCTCCGTGGGTCTCCTCGCCGAGGAGTACCGCGCGGAGCTCGCCATCACGGGCTCCTCCGGCTGGACCGGAATGTCCGAACTGAACCTGGCAGGCGAGCAGGTGGACATCCTCTTCGAAGAGGGACACGTCCATGTCCCCGAAGCGGCCGGCCTGCCCGTGCACACGGGTCTGACGATCCAGTCGGAGCGCGGCAAGGCCCTCGGCCGTGTCACCTCCGAGGGCGACGTCCGGCTCGTACGCGGGGACCGTGAGGCGTTCGGCATCAAGGGCCGCAGTGCCGAGCAGCGCATCGCGCTCGATCTGCTGCTCGACCCGGACATCGGGATCGTGTCGATGGGCGGCCGGGCCGGCACCGGCAAGTCCGCGCTCGCGCTCTGCGCGGGCCTGGAGGCCGTCCTCGAACGCCGCCAGCACCAGAAGGTGATGGTCTTCCGGCCGCTGTACGCGGTGGGCGGGCAGGAGCTCGGCTATCTGCCCGGCTCCGAGTCCGAGAAGATGAGCCCCTGGGCCCAGGCGGTGTTCGACACGCTCTCAGCGGTCACCAGCCGCGAGGTCATCGAGGAGGTCACCGCGCGCGGCATGCTGGAGGTTCTGCCGCTCACGCACATCCGTGGCCGCTCGCTCCACGACGCGTTCGTGATCGTGGACGAGGCCCAGTCCCTGGAAAGGAACGTCCTGCTGACCGTTCTGTCCCGGATCGGCGCCAATTCGCGGGTTGTTCTGACCCACGATGTGGCGCAAAGGGACAATCTGCGCGTCGGGCGCTACGACGGGGTGGTCGCCGTCGTAGAGAAGTTGAAGGGCCATCCGCTCTTCGCGCACGTCACACTGAATCGTTCCGAGAGGTCCCAGATTGCGGCACTCGTGACCGAAATGCTGGAGGACGGGCAGATCTGATCCCAGGTGTCCCACCTGGTCAAAGGGTGGTTGATACACGCTGGTTGGCGCCGTCCGGCAAAGGCGAAAAGCCTAGCCGGGCGGCGTCTTGCTGCGCTGGCGTTTCCGGGAAACAGCTGTGGCAAACGGGGTGTGAGCTTTCACACGCGACGCGGAATTGCCGTGCGGCGTCGGGTTACGGCTAAAGTCTCACTCCTGTCAGGCCCCGCATACGACACACCTGTACCCCCAGCGGTACGGCAACACCGGAACCTCAGAACTCCATAGAGCCGTCGTATGCCGCCCGCGCACCACGCGGCGCTCCCCGAGCGGGAGTTGCCCACCGGGCCCGTGTCTCCCCGTGACCCCGCAGTTGGGAGGCCAGCGCCGAGGGGCACGATTGCGTCCGCGAGGGTCACCTAAACGGGCGATGCTGGAAGGAAACCGTGTGAGCCGGATTTCGGTCCGGGGATTCGCAGTGGCTTCGGCCACGGCGGTCACCGCTGTCGGAAGCGTGGTCGGAGTTGCCTCGGGCAGCGTCGCCCAGCCCTCGAACGATGCCGAGGCGACGGCGAGCGACTCGACTCTCCTCGCAGACATACCTGCGGGCCAGCAGGCCCAGGTGCAGACCGCGTCACTGACGCAGCAGGCCGATGCCCAGGCCATCGCCGCGGACGCGAGCGCCAAGAAGGGCGCCGAGGAAGCCGCCCGCAAGCAGGCGGCCGACGACGCGGTCGCGAAGCAGAAGGCTGCGGCGAAGGCCGAGAAGGAAGCCAAGGCTCGCAAGGCGGCCGCGGAAGCGGCCAGCCGCTCCGCGACGCGTGACGCCTCCAGCTTCTCCGTCCAGGCCTCGTACACCGTCGCGCAGATCCAGGCGATGGCGGCCCAGATGGTGCCGAGCGGCCAGTTCCAGTGCTTCAGCAACATCGTGAACCACGAGTCGAGCTGGAACTACCGGGCTGTCAACGCCTCCTCGGGTGCCTACGGTCTCTTCCAGGCCCTGCCCGGCTCCAAGATGTCGTCCGTCGGTTCCGACTGGCAGACGAACCCGGCCACGCAGATCAAGTGGGGCCTCAACTACATGAACAGCCGGTACGGCAGTCCTTGTGACGCATGGTCGTTCTGGCAGGCCAACAGCTGGTACTAGGCTCCACGCCTACCGCCGGCCGCTCAACCTTGCGAAGCCCCTCCCCGTCCTAGGGGGAGGGGCTTCGGCCATGTACGGTCGGACCCGACGACTCCAGGGGGGAGTGGTGGGGAGCAGCGGGGGAAAAGGACGTTTCATGTCGCGTGTACCAGGATGGCTCGGCAGGATCGGCGCCGGACTCACCGAGCTGGGTGAGCGGTTGGACGAACGCCGCGCCGAGGTCGAGCTGGAGTCCCAGGGACCCTTCGACGGCGAGGGCGTCTTCGACGCGCGCGCTCCCCTGGACGCTCCCGGCACTCTCCCGGAGGCTCCCGAGTCCCCCAAGGACTCGATGGCGGACGCCGAGCCGTCCGCCCTCCCGGTCCAGCGTCCTTCCGAGGAGACGCCCGCGACAGCCGCGTACGTCGTGACGTCCCAGCGTCCCGACCCCGCCCTCGCGGTGCCGTGGGGGGTGCGCGTCGCCGCCGAGGCAGGCTGGCGGCTGCTCATCCTCGCGGGCACCGTCTGGGTGCTGATGCGGGTCATCAGCGCCGTGCAACTGGTGGTGCTGGCCTTCGTTGCCGCGCTGCTCATCACCGCGCTGCTCCAGCCGACGGTGGCCCGGCTGACGCGTTACGGGGTGCCGCGCGGGCTCGCCACCGCGCTCACCGCGATCCTCGGCTTCGTCATCATGGGGCTGATCGGCTGGTTCGTGGTCTGGCAGGTCCAGGAGAACATCGACAACCTCTCCAACCAGATCCAGGACGGCATCGACGAGCTGCGCAAGTGGCTCCTCAAGGGCCCGTTCCATGTGACGGACAAGCAGATCAACAAGATCGCGAAGAATCTCCGCGAGGCGATCGGCGCGAACACGGACCAGATCACGTCGGCGGGCCTGCAGGGTGTGACCGTGGTCGTCGAGGCCCTCACGGGCATCCTGCTCACGATGTTCTCGACCCTCTTCCTGCTCTACGACGGCAAGCGGATCTGGGAGTGGTCGCTCAAGCTCGTCCCAGCCGCCGCCCGGACCGGGGTCGCGGGCGCCGGCCCGCGCGCGTGGCGCACGCTCACGGCGTACGTCCGCGGCACGGTGCTGGTGGCCATGATCGACGCGATCTTCATCGGACTGGGCATCTACTTCCTCAAGGTCCCCATGGCCGTGCCGCTCGCCGTCTTCATCTTCCTCGGCGCGTTCATCCCGTTGGTGGGCGCGGTGATCTCCGGGGCGCTGGCGGTGGTGGTCGCGCTGGTGACCCAGGGCGTCTTCACCGCCGTCATGACCCTCCTCGTGGTCCTCGCCGTCCAGCAGATCGAGGGCCACATCCTGCAGCCGTTCATCCTCGGCCGCGCGGTCCGCGTCCACCCCCTCGCGGTGGTCCTCTCGGTCGCCGCGGGCGGCATGGTCGCCGGCATCGGCGGAGCGGTCGTCGCGGTCCCGCTGGTCGCGGTGACCAACACGGTGGTCGGGTACCTGCGTTCGTACGCCCGCGAAGCGGATCTGCGCCATGCCCCGGAGCCCCGGGGCGCCACCGCGCTGGACGCGTCACCGGCCCACCGTCTGACGCCGTAGAACATCCCGCCCCGCCGCAGTCCTGCGGGCGGACCCGGGTTCCCGGGGACGACAACACTCGGGGCCCCGCCCACCACACAGGTGAACGGGGCCCTGAAAGTTCAAGCCGGCCTGGACCGGCCGGGGCGCGCGAGGACTACTCGGCGAGAACCGCCTCGGCGTCCAGCGTGGCACCGACCGCCTGGAGGACGGCCGCGATCTTGAACGCCTCCTGGATCGTCTCCCGGTCGACGCCCGCCTTGCGGAGCACCTGCTCGTGCGAGTCGAGGCACTGACCGCAGCCGTTGACGGCGGAGACGGCGAGCGACCACAGCTCGAAGTCGACCTTGTCCACGCCCGGGTTGCCGATGACGTTCATCCGCAGGCCGGCCCGCAGTGTGCCGTACTCCGGGTCGGAGAGCAGATGCCGTGTCCGGTAGAAGACGTTGTTCATCGCCATGATCGCGGCGGCCGACTTGGCGGCCGTGTACGCCTCGGGCGACAGCTGGGCCTTCGCCTCCGGCTCCAGCTCACGCAGCACGCGCGGTGAACGCGACGCGATCGCGCAGGCCAGCACCGTGCCCCACAGCTGCTGCTGCGGGAGATCGCTGTTGCCGATCACCGAACCGAGGTTCAGGCGCAGGTCCTTGGCGTAGTCCGGTACGGCGGACTTCAGTTCGTCGAGGGACATGGAAGGTCACTCACCGGCCAGCAGGGCGACCGGGTCGAGGGTGTTCTCGCCCTTGGTCCAGTTGCACGGGCAGAGCTCGTCCGTCTGGAGAGCGTCCAGGACCCGCAGGACCTCCTTGGGGTTACGGCCGACGGAGCCGGCGGTCACCATGGAGAACTGGATCTCGTTGTTCTGGTCGACGATGAAGACGGCGCGCTTGGCGAAGCCGTCCTCCCCCTCGATGCCGAGGTCACGCATGAGCTCGTGCTTCGAGTCGGCCATCATCGGGAAGGGCAGGTCACGCAGGTCGTCGTGGTCCTTGCGCCAGGCGTGGTGCACGAACTCGGAGTCGCCGGAGAAGCCGAGCACCTGCGCGTCACGGTCGGCGAACTCGTCGTTCAGCTTGCCGAAGGCCGCGATCTCGGTCGGGCACACGAAGGTGAAGTCCTTGGGCCACGCGAAGACGATCTTCCACTTGCCCTCGTAGGTCTTGTGGTTGATCTGCTCGAACTCCTGGCCCTTCTCCAGCGAGACGCAGGCGGTCAGGTCGAACTCGGGGAACTTGTCACCGACAGTGAGCACGTGCTCTCCTTGCAGCAAGGGATAGCCCTTTTTGGGGGCATTTCCCTGGGGGTTGGACGAACTTGATGTTGGCACAGGCGGCATTGATTCGGGAAATAGCTACACTCGGTCTTGTTGATCGGGTGCGACTATCAGTGACACACAGTGAACCGACGCGGAGTGAGAGGTGGGCCATGGCGAGCCCCATCGGCGCGACGGGTTCGGCCCTCGGCAGGGCGGGATCCGTCGGCAGGGCGGGCGGCAAGGGGGGCGGGCGCCGCAGCCCCAGCTTCGCGCAGCTGCGCGCCTTCACCGCCGTGGCCGAGCATCTGCACTTCCGTGACGCGGCCGCCGCGATCGGCATGAGCCAGCCCGCGCTGTCCGGCGCGGTCTCCGCCCTGGAGGAGATCCTCGGGGTGACCCTGCTGGAGCGTACGACCCGCAAGGTGCTCCTGTCGCCCGCCGGCGAGCGTCTCGCCGTACGCGCGAAGGCGGTGCTGGACGAGGTCGGCGCGCTGATGGAGGAGGCGGAGGCCGTGCGCGCGCCGTTCACCGGGGCGCTGCGGCTCGGTGTCATCCCCACCGTCGCCCCGTACCTCCTGCCCACCGTCCTGCGGCTCGTCCACGACCGCTACCCCGACCTCGACCTCCAGGTGCACGAGGAACAGACGGCCAGCCTGCTGGACGGCCTCACCCTCGGACGGCTCGACCTGCTGCTGCTCGCGGTCCCCCTCGGTATGCCCGGTGTCGTGGAACTCCCTCTGTTCGACGAGGACTTCGTGCTGGTGACGCCGCTCGACCACTGGCTCGGCGGCCGGGAGGGCATTCCGCGCGAGGCGCTGCGCGAACTCCGTCTGCTGCTGCTCGACGAGGGCCACTGCCTGCGCGACCAGGCCCTGGACATCTGCCGTGAGGCCGGGCGCGCGGACGCCCCCGTCACCACCACCGCCGCGGGCCTGTCGACCCTCGTCCAACTGGTCGCCGGAGGCCTCGGGGTGACCCTGCTGCCGCGTACCGCCGTCAAGGTGGAGACGACCCGGAGCAATCAGCTCCTCACCGGGTACTTCGCGGATCCGGCGCCCACCCGGCGGATCGCGCTCGCGATGCGGGCGGGTGCCGCGCGGGGCACGGAGTACCAGGAACTGGCCGCGGCCCTTCGCGAGGCACTGCGTCCTTTGCCCGTAAGGGTGTTGGGCGCGGAGGTCTGAACTGCCGTACAGAGTCGGTCATTCGAACGACCGATGAAGTCTCTCGGCAGGCGGGATATTTCAACTTCCGTCAGGTAGTGCGACTCTCGCTGGGATATCCGCCCCGGCTGATACACATACCCCCTCAGGGTGACTCGTCAGGCGTCTGTACGAAGTGGCGGAAGTTCCAAGGGGAGTGATGTCGGGCATTCGGGATTCCCTTGGCAGGGTCGGATACGACCTGCTGTCGCGCGCGCTGAGCGAATGCCAGGGCACCCGGGCGACGGGGAAGCTGCGGGTCTCCGGAAAGCCCGGGGGAGTCTTCCATCTGCGTGACGGCTGTGTCGTCGCCGTCGAAAGTCCGGGCGCCCCCGGTCCCGAGGCGCGGCTGCTGCGGTCCGGCCGTATCAGCGGTGAGCAGTGGGCCGAACTGCTCCGGGAGGCCGGCGGCACCCGCTGGCCGGAGGCCGGGCTGATCGCGCACGGTTACGCGGGGGCCGCACAACTCCGGGTCGTCTGCATGATGGCGATGCAGGACGCGGCGTTCGCCGTCGTGGCCGGTGACGTGGAGGCGTGCGACCCGCTGGACGCCGCCTTCGAGCCGTACGCGCCGGTCGCCCTCGGGGAGGCGCCGACGCGGTTGCTTCAGGACGCGGCGAGGAAGCTCGCGGCCGTCGCCGCCCTGCCGCAGCCCGTACGACCGGACCGCGAGCGCCCGGTGCCCGTGCCGGTACCGGACGAGATACGCGAGCAACTTGCGCCCCCGCACAAGGAGTTACTGGCCCACGCCGACGGCCGTCGGACCGCCCGTGACATCGCCTTCGCGACCGGACTCGGCGCCTACACCGTGACGGTGGGGATGGCCCGCATGCTCGGCGAGGGTCTGCTGGTACTGCCGGATGAGCCCGAGTCCGCCGCTCAGGTCACCGTGCGGGATCTGCCGACCGGAGGGCTGCGGCAGCGGGCGTCCGGCGCCCCGCCCGCGATGGACCCCACGGTGTTCTCGGCCCTGTCCTCCGCGGTGGCCGCCGGACAGGCCACGGCGCCGGAGCCCCGGCCGGTGCCCGGCCCGCGGCCCGGGGAGAGCGCTCCGGCCCTGCCCCGGAGAGAGCCCGGCGCGAATGCTCCGTCCTTGCCCCGCCGTGAGCCCGGCGCGAGCGGAATCACCGAAACGCTCGCGCCCGAAAGGACCGGAGCGAGCTGGAAAGGATTCTTTCGACTCCGGCACCGGATCTGGACCCCGGACTCCGGTACGTGAAACCGCATGCCTGTCATCGATCAAATGCGCACAATAATCAGGGAGTTCAATACATGAATCACGAGGCACTGGCCAGGGAAATGAGAGGGCTCCGGGAACAGGTGCCCGGAATCACCGATACGGCGGTGGCGGCAGCCGACGGAATGCTCATCGCGGCCGACACCGCCGACACCATCGACCCCGAGAGCCTCGCCGCGATCGCCGCCGCGGGCCTCGGCATCGCGCGCCGCGCGACCGCGGTGACCGGCCGGGGCGCGTTCCGGCAGACCGTGACCTACGGCAGCCAGGGCCTCGCGGCCTTCTACGCGGTCGGTGACACCGCGCTCATGATCGTCCTCGGCGACGAGGGCATCGACCTGGAACGGCTCCACGAACACACCCGGCCGGCCCTCGGCCGTATCGGTTCGATTCTCGCCGGGGCCGGCCCCGACCCGCTCGCCGGGACCCCGACCGCGCCCGACGCGCTCGTCGGAGCCGTGACCGAAACCGCGACCGAAGGGGTATGACGACATGGCCAGCAAACGAATGACGCCGGGGTTCTCCGACCAGATCATGGGCCTGGTCAAATCACTGCGCGCCGACGCCCCCGACTGCCTCGCCTCCGGAGCGGTCGACATGTCGACCGGAATGCTGCTGAGTTACGAGACCGTCGACAACCATCCGCCGGAGGTCCTGGACCTGCTCGCGGGCGCGACCCTCGACCTGTTCCAGGGACGTACGGTCCAGATGATCGAGGACGTCTTCAAGGAGCGCCGCGGCATCGAGTCCGAGTCGCACTTCTTCCAGGAGATCCTGGTCAACAGCGACAACCTCACGCATCTGTTCATCCGCATGAGCGACCAGCAGGACGTGGTCGCCGTCGTCGTGTGCCGCAAGTCGGTCAACGTGGGCATGCTCTTCGCCCAGGTCCGCCGTGTTGTGAAGGAGTACAGCCACTGAACGCGGACCGGTGGCCCTCCCGGACGGGGAGGGCCACCGGCTGCGGCGCCGCCGTGTCCGGCGGGCGCCCTACTCCGTGCGCAGTCCGTCCGGCCGCATCAGCCGGATCAGCGGCGGCAGGCTGAGCAGGGTCACCAGGAGTACGACCCCGGCGCCGATGCCGGTCATCGACAGCACGCTCGCCCAGTCCACGCTCACTCGTGTGCCCGTCATCTTGAGCAGGACCGTGCCGAGGGTGAGGCCCACGATCGACGCGAGGACGAGCCCCAGGGTGATCGGGATCGCGGTCTGCCACAGCACCGACATGCTCAGCGTGCGGCGCCGGGTGCCGAAGGCGACCAGTGCCGACAGCAGCTTCTTGCGCTCGCGCAACTGCTCCAGCTGGGAGATCAGCAGGCTCGCGCCGATCAGCACGAGGACGCAGGTCGCGCCGACGAACAGGCCCGTGCGGATGGACGTGAACTTCTTGGACTGGATCGTCGCGGTCCACGTCTCGGGGTCGGCCAGCGGGTCGAGTCGTGCCGAGCTGTTGCGGACGAACTCACGGACGTCCGGCACCGACTCGTCGAGCCGCAGGAAGACCGTTCCCCGCACCGTCGAAGCGGCCTGCGGGGGCAGCGCGCCGGGCGTGAACAGGAAGCCTCCGCGCTCCTCGCCGGACGGGTCCGTGCGCGAGTCCGCCCGCTTGACGCCCTTCGGCACGGTCCAGGGAATCTCCTTCCCCTGGCTGCCGGAACCGAAGGACGGGTCGAAGTAGAGCCTCTCGCCGGCCTTGTTCAGCTTCGCGGTGGACGAGTCCCACTTGGCGTCCCCCACCGCGAAGATGTCGCCGTCCTTGCAGGAGGGCAGCCGGGCCGCCTCCCGCAGGGCCGCGCAGTCGCCGACCGACACGGTCGACTGCTGCTCGGGCTCGTCGCGTCCGTCGCCCAGTTCGGTCCGTCCCAGGGCCGTCGTGTGCGTGACGCCCCTGGTCCGGGACATCAGCCGGACGGCCTCGGCCATGGGCACCCGGGCCGGCACCTGGACGGACATCTGGGCCCGGGCGAGATCCTGGGTGCTGACCTTGGTGTAGTCGTCGTCGACGCCGGCGAACAGCATCTGAAGGGCGATCGCGCCGGCCACCGCGACCGCAATGCCGTTCACCATGCGGGCAGCGGTGCCGCTGCTCAACTGAAGTCTGCGGATGGCCAGTTGCCAGGCCACACCGCCCGAGTTCAGCCGGGCGACGACCGCCTCGACCACCCAGGGCAGCAGCGCGGTGATGCCGACGAGCAGCAGCAGGACTCCGCCGATGACGAGGTACTGGTTGAAGTTCCCGTTGGACCGCCCCTGCCCGATCATCGGGTAGAGCATCGCGAGGCCGCCCAGCGGCAGCAGCAGGCGCCACCACAGTCGGCGCCGTGAAGGCCGCGCCGTGCGCACCACTCCGAGCGGTTCGATGACGACCCCGCGCAGCGCGAGGAGCGTCACCGCGACCGCGGCGGACGGGACCGCGAGGGCCACCAACACCACCAGCCCGGGCGTCGGGTTGAGGTCGCCGGGGAAGACGCTGATCCTGAAGACCATCACCAGGCCCGCGAGCTGACGCCCGATCAGGAAAAACCCCGCGCCGAGGGCCAGCCCGACCAGCGCTCCGGCCAGCGCCTCGCCGGCCGCGATCCGGCGCGTCATCCGTCCGTCCGCGCCGACCAGCCGCAGTGCCGCCAGCCGCCGGTCGCGCCGCTCGCCGCCGAACCGTACGGCCGCGGCGATGAAGACGCCGACCGGCATCAGCAGCACCACGAAGACGATGAGCACGAGCAGTACGAGGATGGGGTCCATCGCCTCCGACGGCCCGCTGTACCCGAACGAGTCGATGCGTTCGATCCGGCCGTTGGTCTCGCGGGTCGCGCTCAGGTTGTCGGCGCCCGCGTAGTAGGCGAGTTCGTGCGGGCCCACGAGCCCGCTGTCCGCGATGGTGCCGCTGACGCGGTAGCCGAGCCGGTCGCGCAGCAGCTTGCCGTCAGGAGACTTCAGCAGCCGGTCGAGAGCGGGCGAGACGACCATGTCGCCGACCGCGGGGAACGAGGACACGCCCGGCGGCAACGGCGCCCGCGCCCCTTCGGGTTCGAGCATCCGGCCGCGTACGTCCTCGTCGCGGAAGGTGGTGTCCGACGTCGCGATGAGCAACGTACGGTCGGACTTCTTCTTGATCAGCGAGCTGAACGTCATGTCGTTGCGGCCGCGTTCCCGCTCGTGCCGGGACGTCAGGGCGCTGGGGATCGCCGTGGTGAGCAGCAGCAGCGCCACCCCGAGCCCGACGCCGACGGCCGTCAGCAGGACGCGCACCCAGGCCTCACGGCCGCCGGTCACCGCGAACCTGGCGCCCATGGCGAGGTCGCGGGACCACTGGCGCGCACTCATACGATCCGCTCCATGTCCCTGGACCTGCCGTCCCGTACGACGACCTCGCGGTCCGAGTACGCGGCCACGCGCGCCTCGTGGGTGACGAGCACGACGGCGGCGTTCGTCGAACGGGCCGCGTCGGTCAGCAGCTCCATCACGCGCTCGCCGTTGAGGGAGTCGAGCGCGCCGGTCGGCTCGTCGGCGAACAGCACCCGGGGGCTGGTGACCAGTGAACGGGCGACGGCCACCCGCTGGCCCTGGCCGCCGGAGACCTCGCCCGGCCGCTTGTCCCTGAGGTCGTCGACCTCCAGCCGCTCCATCCAGGACAGCGCGGTGCGCTCGGCCTCCTTGCGGCCCGTGCCGTTCAGCCGCAGCGGCAGCGCGACGTTCTCGACACAGGTCAGCTCCGGTACGAGCTGGCCGAACTGGAAGACGAACCCGAACTCGGAGCGGCGCAGCGCACTGCGCTGGGCGTCGTTCATCGTCGCCATCTCGCGGCCGTTGTACGTGATCGAGCCGGAGTCGGGTGTGACGATCCCGGCGAGACAGTGGAGCAGGGTGGACTTGCCGGAGCCGGAGGGACCCATCACGGCGACGACCTCGCCGGGGTGGATGGAGAACGCGGCACCGTCCAGCGCGGTGGTCGGGCCGTATGTCTTGCGCAGCTCCGACGCGGTGAGCAGGGAACCCGGGGGAGGGGGTGTGGAGGTCATCGGGCCGTCACCGCCTCGGCGAGCTTCTCGAGGCGCGCGGCGGTCAGTTCCAGCCACCGCAGATCGGCCTCCAGATGGAAGAGGGCGTGGTCGCAGATCAGCTGATCGGCCAGGTCGCCCTTGCGCTTGCGTTCGGTCAGCATGCGCATCATCCGCAGATGTTCCGAACGCTGGGTGTCGAGGAGCTCGCTCGCGTCGCGGTGGGTCAGCAGGGCGAGGACGACCTTCGTGTACAGGGTCGACTGGAGGTACGGCTCGGGCGTCTCCGGCGTCGCGAGCCAGCGCTGTACGTCGGTGATCCCGGCTTCGGTGATCGCGTACCGCTTGCGCTCGGGCCCTTCGCCCGCCTCGATCCCGTCGATCTCGACGAGCCCGTTCTTCAGCAGTCGCGACATCGTCGAGTAGACCTGGCCGTAGTGCAGTGGCCGGTCGTGACCGAATTTCTCGTCGAAGGCCCGCTTCAGGTCGTAACCGTGGCGCGGCCCGGACTCCAGGAGCCCTAGGAGGGTGTGACCGATGGACATGCGAAGCACTCTACACACGGCGTATACATCATGTGTATACACACCGCGTATAGGTCGCTGGAAAGGGGCTCGGGGAGGGGGAACCGGCTGGTCACGGCCGATTGTCACGGTTCTGGAACCGGCCTGTCCTCGCGTTCGAGGGCGGGGCCTGTGGGCGGTGCAGGGGGGTAGTAGAGGAGCGGGGTGGTGCGGAAGACCGCCCGCCTACTCCTCCCGGCTCTCCGGCGGCTCCCCGGAAACCGGCGGCCGTCCCCGGCGGGGAATCGGTCCCGCGCCGCCGGGCAGGCGCCCGGACTCGGCCAGCGCGCGGCGCAGCAGGAACTCGATCTGCGCGTTGGCCGAGCGCAGTTCGTCGCCCGCCCACCGGGCCAGGGCCTCGTACACCAGCGGATCGAGCCGCAGCAGCACCTGCTTGCGCTCCTGCTGCGGCGGTCGGCGCGACGGGGTCCCCTCCGCGGGAGCCGTCACCGGTGGGGCTCTCTGTTCGGCCGGACTCCCGCCGCGCCGAGGGCGCACCGGGTGGCGCCGAGGGGTGGCCCGAGAAGGTCGGGGAGCGGTGCGAGCCCCCTGTCGATGCTGTGCGCGGCGAACTCCCGCACGTCGATGGCCTGCGCGGCGAACTCCCGCACGCGGGGTGCCGGCGTGTCGCGCACACCGCCCGGCGTCCCGGCGGCGGATACGCCCGGGGCGGGTGAGAAGTCATGGGAGGCGTGTGACGGCATGGAGGCTCCCCGCTTTCGCACGACACGACTTCCGCATATCTAACTGATATCACTTTACCGGTCATAGCAACCTTCCACCCGTCCCGCTCGTCGGATTCAGTGAGGCGGGTGCGTAAGGCGTGCTGATTGTCACGTCCGGAAAAGACCGGATCAGCCGCCCTTTGTCATAGCGCGCGGTGTTAGCTTTCTGAGCTGACCTGACCGACGAACTTGTGTGCCACACGAGAATGAAGCGGAGCGGATCGACCCATGGGACGAGCTGAAGAGAGACGAGCGCGGCAGGCGCAGGGCCACCGCGCGGCGCCCCAGCGCTCGTCGGGACATGAGTCGGCGGGCCCCGGGACCGGCACGAAGGCGGGTGGCAAGACCCGCCGTACCGGCATACGCCGGTTCGTGAACTGGAAGTCGGTCATCGGGAGCTTCCTCGGCTTCTGTCTGCTCGGCATGGGCGCCTTCATCGTGCTCTACATGGTCGTTTCCGTGCCCGAGGGCAACGCGGCCGCGAAGCGGCAGAGCAACATCTACAAGTACAGCGACGGCTCGATGCTCGCGCGCACCGGCAAGGTCAACCGCGAGATCGTCGACCTGTCCAAGGTGCCCAAGAGCGTCCAGAAGACCTTCGTCGCCGCCGAGAACAAGACCTTCTACAAGGACTCGGGCGTCGACCTCAAGGGCACCGCCCGAGGTCTGATCAACACCCTCTCCGGCAAGGGCAAGCAGGGTGGTTCGACGATCACCCAGCAGTACGTCAAGAACTACTACCTCAGCCAGGACCAGACCGTCACGCGCAAGCTGAAGGAAATGGTCATCTCGCTGAAGCTGGACCGCCAGACGTCCAAGGACGACATCCTCGCGGGCTACATCAACACCAGCTACTACGGCCGCAACGCGTACGGCATCCAGGCGGCGGCGCAGGCCTACTACCGCGTCGACGCCAGCGACCTCACGGTCGAGCAGGGCGCCTACCTCGCCTCGCTGCTCCAGGCTCCGAGCCAGTACGACTGGGCGGTCGCCTCGAAGACCGGCAAGAAGCTGGTCGTGGCCCGCTGGAACTACACCCTCGACAACATGGTCCAGCAGGGCTGGCTCGACTCGGGCAAGCGCGCGGCCATGAAGTTCCCGGTCCCCAAGGACCCCACGGGCGCCCCGGGCATGGAGGGCCAGACCGGCTACCTGGTGGAAGCGGCCAACAACGAGCTGGCCAAGCAGCTCGTCACGCAGGGCACCGCGGGGGACCTGAGTGTCGCCCACGCCATCATCGACCGCGGTGGCTGGACCATCACGCTCAACGTGGACAAGAGGAAGCAGGCCCTGCTGCTGAAGACCGTCAAGCAGCAGCTGACCAGCAAGCTGGACCCGAAGAAGCGCAAGGTCGACGCCAACATCCAGGCCGGTGCCGTGTCGGTCGACCCCAAGACCGGCAAGGTCCTCGCGATGTACGGCGGCAAGGACTACTTCAAGCACTACTTCAACAACTCGACGCGCCGTGACTACCAGGCCGCCTCGACGTTCAAGCCGATGATCTTCGCGGCCGCCCTGGCCGAGGAGGCCAAGACGCACTCCGGCGATCCGATCACCGCGAACACGATCTACGACGGCACCAACCGCCGGCCCGTCGTGGGCAGCGACATCGGCTTCGCGCCGCCGAACGAGGACGAGCACAGCTACGGTCCCGTCACCGTGCAGACCGCGATGAACAAGTCCATCAACTCCGTCTTCGCGCAGATGGGTGTCGACGTCGGCATGGACGAGGTGCTGAAGACCGCGGGCAAGCTCGGCATGAACACCAAGGGACTTCAGGCGGTGCCCGCCCAGACCCTCGGCTCCATGGGCGCGAGCCCGCTGGAGATGGCGGGCGCGTACGCCACGCTCGACAACCACGGCAAGAAGGTCACCCCGGCGCTCGTCGCCTCGGCCGAGCACAAGGACCGTACGGTCACGATGCCGGACCCGATCGGCGAGCAGGTCATCAGCGAGGAGGCCGCCGACACGGTCACCTCGGTGCTGACCGGCGTGGTCGACGACGGTACGGCCCGGGTCTCCGTGCGGAACAACCCGTCCCGTGACGGCCAGCAGGTCGCCGGCAAGACCGGTACCTCCGACAACAACAAGTCGGCCTGGTTCACCGGCTACACGCCGAACCTGGTCACCTCGGTCCTGCTGTTCGGTGAGGACGCGAAGACCCACAGCCAGGTCTCGATGAAGGGCGCCACGGGCCTCGTCCTGGAGGGCGGCCGTGTCAACGGCGGTGGCTACCCGGCGAAGATCTGGGCGGCGTACACCTTCGAGGCGATGGCCGGCCGGGTCAGCAAGTTCGACCTGAACACCACGTCGGGCGCGGCGGTGGCGCCGACCGAGCTGCCCACCTTCACCCAGACGCCGTCCAGCACGCCGTCCTCGACCCCGACCACCGAGGCACCGTCGACGGAGCCGCCCACCACGAGCGCTCCGCCGACCCCCACGACCGAGCCGACGACGACCGCGCCGACGACGACGAGCCCGCCCACACCGACGGGTTCGCCCAGCACCGCGGGCATCCCGGCCAATCCGTTCGACCAGACCGGCCAGTAGGGCCCGAGCGCGCAGGAAGGGGGCACCCGGAGTTCCGGGTGCCCCCTCCTTGCATGTCCGGGCGCGCTCTTTGCGTGCCGGGGGCGAGGCCTTCTCGTGCCCGAAGCGTTCGACGCGGAGCCGGTTCAGCCGTCGTCGACGCTGTGCGCGATCCGGTCGCCGGTCTCCTTGTCCACGTTGCGCCAGTACTGGACGGCGCGGTCCAGGACCGGGCGGCTCACACCGTCCTTGAGGTGACCGCTCACGTTGTCCACCAGCCGGTCCCGCGCCGCGTCGTCGAGGACCTGGCGGACCATCGTGCCCGCCTGGCCCCAGTCGTCGTCCGCGCTGTGCGGCTTGTACGCCTCACGCACCAGCTCACCGGCGGTCTGCCAGCTCGCGGGGTCACCGAACCGCCCGTAGTCGGCCGCCGGGCCGCCGTAGGAGTTGGGCGCGTACGGGCGGGCCGCCTTCGACGGCTCGTAGCGCATCGGACCGTCCTTGGCGTACGAGTTCACCGGGGCATGCGGCCGGTTGGGCGGCAGCTGGGCGTAGTTGGGGCCGATCCGGTACCGGTGGGTGTCGGGGTACGAGAACAGCCGGCCGAGCAGCATCTTGTCCGGCGAGGGCCCGATGCCCGGCACCAGGTTCGAGGGCTCGAAGGCGGCCTGCTCGATGTGGACGAAGTAGTCCTCGGGGTTCCTGTCCAGCACCATGCGGCCCACGTCGATCAGCGGGTAGTCCCCGTGCGGCCAGACCTTCGTCAGGTCGAACGGGTTGAACCGGTAGTCCGCCGCGTCCTCGAACGGCATGATCTGGACCTTCAGCGTCCAGCTCGGCGCGTGCCCGGACTCGATCGACTCGTACAGATCCTGGCGATGCAGGTCCGGGTCCGTCCCGGCCAGCTCGTCCGCCTCGGACTGGGTGAGGAACTCGATGCCCTGGTCGGTCTTGAAGTGGTACTTCACCCAGAACCGCTCGCCGCCGCCGTTGATCCACATATAGGTGTGGGAGCTGTAGCCGTTCATGTGGCGGTACGTCTTCGGGATGCCCCGGTCGCCCATCAGCCAGGTCACCTGGTGAGCGGACTCGGGCGAGAGGGTCCAGAAGTCCCACTGCATGTCGTGGTCGCGCAGCCCCGTGACCGGGTGCCGCTTCTGCGAGCGGATGAAGTCCTGGAACTTGATCGTGTCACGGACGAAGAAGACCGGGGTGTTGTTGCCCACCAGGTCGTAATTGCCGTGCTCGGTGTAGAACTTCAGCGCGAAACCGCGGGGGTCGCGCCAGGTGTCGGGCGAGCCCTGCTCCCCGGCGACGGTGGAGAAGCGCGCCAGCATCTCGGTGCGCCTGCCCGGCTGGAAGAGGTCGGCCCGGGTGAACTGACTGACGTCGTTGGTTACTTCGAAGAATCCGTACGCGCCACTGCCCTTGGCGTGCACCACCCGCTCCGGCACCCGCTCCCGGTTGAACTGCGCCATCTTCTCGATGAGGTAGTGGTCCTGGAGCAGGATCGGGCCGTCGGGCCCGACGGTGAGCGAGTGTTCGTCGCTCTCCACCGGAATCCCGACGTTGTTCGTGGTGTACGGAGCCTTCCGGGATGCCTGCGTCACGAGCGTCCTCCTGTCGGAGATGAGATCGTCAGGTCGCTTCGCTCACCCCAGCAGTCAACGCCGCCGACACCATGTCGGCAACATGGGACGGAACCCGGCACCGGCAGGTGCAGCGTCGGCACCGGTACCGTCCGGTACCGGCACGGTTCGGCGCCGGTACGGTCCGGCACCTGTTCAGCGCCGGTACGCCGGGGCGAGGCCGGACGAGTACCCGGTCAGTTCCGGTTCAACTCGAACCAGACGACCTTTCCCGTACTCAGCCGGGTCGCCCCCCACCGCCGTGCCAGCCGGTTCACCAGGAACAGCCCGCGACCGCCCTCGTCCGTGGCCCGCGCCTGCCGCAGCCTCGGCAGCTGCGGCACATCGTCACCGACCTCGCAGCGCAGCACGTCCGTCCGCAGCAGCCGCAGCGTCACCGGCCGCGACGCGTACCGCACGGCGTTCGTCACGACCTCGCTGACCAGCAGCTCCACGGAGTCGGTCATGTCCTCCATGCCCCAACGGGCCAGCGCCCGCCGGGCGAGACGCCGGGCCCGGCCCGGCGCCGCGTCCTCCGGCTCCAGGAACCAGTACGCGACATCGCTCGGCGCGATCCCGTCGAAGCGTGCGGCGAGCAGCGCGATGTCGTCGTCCCGGTCCCCCGGGCCGAGCATGTCCAGCACCTCGTCGCACAGCGCTTCCAGCGGCGGCGGATGATCGGGTCCGGTCAGCGCCGCGACGGCCGCGAGCTTCTCCCGCAGCTGCTCTATTCCGGTCCAGACGTCCCGGAGCCGCGACTCGACCAGACCGTCCGTGTACAGCAGGAGCGTCGCCCCGGCGGGCGCGTCCAGCTCCACCGCCTCGAAATCGACCCCGCCCACGCCGATGGGGGCACCCGGCGGCACCCGCAGCACCTCGGCCCGCCCGCCCAGATGCAGCAGCACCGGCGGCGGATGACCCGCGTTGGCGATGGTGATCCGGTGCGACACCGGGTCGTAGACGGCGTACAGGCACGTCGCCATCCGGTCGGTGCCGAGCCGCTGCGCCTGCTCGTCCAGATGGTGCAGCACCTCCTGCGGCGGCAGATCAAGCCCGGCGAGGGTCTGCGCCGTCGTCCGCAGCTGGCCCATGATCGCCGCCGACGTCATGGAGTGGCCCATCACGTCACCGACGACCAGCGCGACCCGGCTGCCCGGCAGCGGGATCGCGTCGTACCAGTCACCGCCCACCCGGGCCGTCTCCGCGGCCGGCAGATACCGGGACGCCAGCCGGACCCCCGTGGGCCGCGGCAGCGTCTCGGGCAGCATCGTGCGCTGGAGCTCGTCGGCGATGTACGCCTCACGGCCGTACAGCACCGCCTTGTCGATACCGAGCGCGCTGTGCGTGGCGAGCTGCGCCGCGACCAGCAGATCGTCCGCCTCGAAAGCGAGCCGCTCCGGCCGGCGCAGGAACAGCGCCGCCCCGATCACCCGGCGCCGGCCGCGCAGCGGCGCGAGGATCGCACGCTGCCCGCTCGGCACCGGCAGATCGTCGCCGAGCAGCTCGGGCAGCGCGGCCCGCGCGGCGGGCGCGTCCGCGAACACCGGCCGCACACCGCGCAGCACCTCGGCGAGCGCGCCGCCGGGGCGCACCTCGCACCGCTCGGCCGTCATCGCCGACAGCTCACTGGGCTCCGGCCGCAGCGCGGACATGAAACCGCTCTCGGTGTCCCGGTCCTCGGGAATCCGGTCGGTGCGCCGCAGCCGCAGCACGAGAGGCCCGGTCGGCCGCTCGTCACCGACCGGCAGCGGGTCGCGCAGATAGACGAGGATCGCGTCCGAGAAGGTCGGCACGGTGGCCCGGCACAGCCCCATCACGATCTCGTCGAGGTCGATGCCCCGGGCGATCCGCCGGGTCGCGGCGCCCACGAAACGCAGCCGGTCCCCGTCCCGCCGCATGGGCATGGGGCCGCCCTGCGGCAGGGTCTGCCCGGTACGGCGCTCCTTGCCGCCGGAGGTCCGCGAGGCCCGGTCCTGCTCGGCGTCCGGCTGGATCGGGATGCCCTCCGGCGCGGGCCGGGGGCGGTGCGGATCGGGCTCGGTCGCCGCGGGCTGCGAGTGCTCCGGACCGGGCCCGGAGGCGGCCGACGGCGAGGGCACGTCCGTGCCCGAGGACGCGGACATGCCGGCGTCGGCGGACACCTGACCGCCGGCCTTGCCGCGCTTGCCGCGCGGCGTGGCCTTACCCGGACTCCTCGGTGCGTCGCCCGTGCGGGCCTGCACCGGTAAAGCGCCGGAACCCGGCAGCTGGGACGGCTGCTCCGAGGTACGCAGGAGCGCCCCGCGAGGGTCCGCGGGGGCGGGCGGCCGGCCGGCGCCGCTCTGCCGGCGCTCGTGCGAGGTGGGGTGCTCCGTCACGCGTGTCGAATCCATCCGTCCGGGGCTGCGCGCCGTGCGCGCAGTTCGTCCCGCAGCCCCGATACCCGGAATGTGTGCCCCAGGAACGGATTCTGCGTGTCGTCAGGGCCGGGACCGACGGCGGGAACCGCCGTCGCCCGGCACGGTACGGCCCGCGGGTGGCCGGAAACGACCCGCGCCGACAGGAGGGCGGTGACCGAAGCCCCCGCCCGCACGGCCGTCGTGGCGAGCCCGCGCGGTGCGGCCGGTCCCTGGCCGGCCACGCCGCCGTACGCCTCGTACCCCTCGCTCACGTCCTGCCGCCCCTCGGTGACATATGGTCAAGCTCGGCTCATCCTGCGGGAGTTGTTGCTGCCGTGTGCCCTTGCGGAAGACGATCCTACGGTTGTACCACGGGGGCGCATCAAGGGTCTCATGAGGACACGTGCGCGGGCGTACGGTCCCAGTCATCCGGCAGAGCGGGAACCGGCCAGCCCGGATCGGGCCTCCAGTGCTGCCACCCGTCCGAGAACGGCGCGCCCCAGGCGCGGATCACCTCCACCGCAGACCACCCCGCTTCCCGCACCCGTGCCGCCAGTTGAGCATCCATCAGACCGGCCCGCTGCGCCATGGCGAATTCGTCCTCGTCGAGCCAGCGCCAACTCCGGTCCGGGTGGACCGAGATGTCGAGGAAGTGATCCTCGGAGTCCACTCCGCCCGCCCAACGGGCCAGCGGAGCCTCCAGGTTCACGTACCAGTTCTTGAAACGCCAGCCCTGGTCCCAGAACAGCCATACCGACCACGCGTCGCCCGGCCGCGCCAGCTTGAGCACCCCGGCCCCGAACCAGCGGTCCCGCCGCACCGCGCGAGGTTTTGTATAGCGCGACTCCAGCGGCTCTCCATGCACCGGCGAACCGTCGGCGAGCACCGGCTTCACACACTCGGTGCCCGGCGCCATCCACACCGCGAGCAGGTCGGCGTCGTCCCGTGCGACCGTCACGGGGCGGCAGATGTGGACGCGCTCACCGGCGTTCTCCCGGTACCGCCACAGGATCTGACTCCCGGGCTCCCAGTACGCCGCAGGCCCGCCCGCTTCCGCTCGTCTCACCGCTCCACCCTCTGCCATGACCAGATATTAGGTGCCCAGGGCATACGACGCTGCGGCACGCGTCACGGTTCGCGCCATCGGCGAACTGCTGTTACGGAGCTGTCATCAGGCGTTTCTCCCCGGCTGCGGGCTGTTACGGGTGCGTCATCCGCAGGACATCCAACGCCTCGTCCAACTGCTCGAGGGTCAGGTCCCCGCGCTCCACGTACCCCGACTCCAGCACCACCCCGCGAATCGTCTTGCGCTCCGCCAGCGCCTTCTTCGCGACCTTGGCGGCCTCCTCGTACCCGATGTACTTGTTCAGCGGTGTCACCACCGACGGCGACGACTCCGCGTACTCCCGGGCCCGCTCGCGGTGCGCGACGATCCCGTCGACGGTGCGGTCGGCGAGCAGCCGCGAGACGTTCGCGAGCAGCCGGACCGACTCCAGGACGTTCTTGGCGATCACCGGCAGCATCACGTTGAGCTCGAAGTTCCCGGCCGCCCCGGCGACGGCGACGGTCGTGTCGTTCCCCGCCACCTGGGCGGCGACCATCAGCACCGCTTCGGGAAGGACCGGGTTCACCTTGCCCGGCATGATCGAGGACCCCGGCTGGAGATCCGGGAGGCTGATCTCAGCCAGCCCGGTGCGCGGCCCGGAGGCCATCCACCGCAGATCGTTCGCGATCTTCGTGAGCCCCACGGCGATGGTCCGTAGCTGCCCGCTCGTCTCCACGATCCCGTCGCGCGCCCCCTGCGCCTCGAAGTGGTCGCGGGCCTCGGTCAGCGGCAGCCCGGTCGCCCGCGCCACCTCCGCGATCACCGCGGCGGAGAACCCGGGCGGCGTGTTGATCCCCGTCCCCACGGCCGTGCCGCCGAGCGGGAGTTCGGCCAGCCGCGGCAGCGAGGCGTGGAGCCGCTCGACCCCGTACCGCACCTGGGCCGCGTACCCCCCGAACTCCTGGCCCAGCGTCACCGGCGTCGCGTCCATGAGATGGGTGCGCCCCGACTTCACCACATCGGCGAACTCCTCCGACTTGCGGCCGAGCGAGGCGGCGAGATGCTCCAGCGCGGGCACGAGATCGCCGGTCACGGCTGCGGTCGCGGCGATGTGGATGGAGGACGGGAAGACGTCGTTGCTCGACTGCGAGGCGTTCACGTGGTCGTTCGGGTGGACGTCCCGGCCCAGCCGCTCGGTGGCGAGCGTGGCGATGACCTCGTTGACGTTCATGTTGGAGGAGGTCCCGGAGCCCGTCTGGAAGACGTCGACCGGGAAGTGCGCGTCCCAGCGCCCCTCGGCGACCTCCGCGGCCACCTCCTGGATCGCCTCCGCGACATCCTTGTCGATCACGCCCAGTTCGCCGTTCACCTTCGCGGCGGCCGCCTTGATCCGGGCGAGGGCCTCGATGTGCGCCCGCTCGATGCGCTGCCCCGAGATCGGGAAGTTCTCCACGGCGCGCTGCGTCTGCGCCCGCCACTTGGCCTCCGCGGGCACCCGCACCTCGCCCATGGAGTCGTGCTCGATCCGGTACGCGCCTTCGCCCTGGCCATCTGCCATCGGTGACACCTCCATGGGGGACAGCGTCCCGGAGCCCACGGGTGTTCCCGCCCTTCGCGCACGAAGCCGTTCGTCCGGGCGGGCAGGCGCCGGCACCGCCCGGAACGAACGAACGGCCGCCTGGTCGGCGGCCGTTCACATGGCTCGTACGGGTACGGGGCTCCTCGTACGGCGTCACGCGCGCGTCACCCGTACGGCGTCACCCAGAAGGCCGTACGCCGCAGGGGTCCGCACTACGCCAGTCCGGGACCCCGCACCGGGATCGTCGTGAAGGTCGGCGCGGGCGCGGGGTCCTGGAAGAAGTCGTTGCCCTTGTCGTCGACCACGATGAAGGCCGGGAAGTCCTCGACCTCGATCTTCCAGACGGCCTCCATGCCGAGCTCCTCGTACTCGACGACCTCGACCTTCTTGATGCAGTCCTGGGCGAGGCGCGCGGCGGGGCCGCCGATGGAGCCGAGGTAGAAGCCGCCGTGCGTGTCACAGGCGTCCGTGACCTGCTTGCTGCGGTTGCCCTTGGCCAGCATCACCTTGGAGCCGCCCGCCGCCTGGAACTGCTCGACGTAGGAGTCCATACGGCCGGCGGTCGTCGGACCGAAGGAGCCGGACGCGTAGCCCGCGGGCGTCTTGGCCGGGCCCGCGTAGTACACCGGGTGGTCCTTCAGGTACTGGGGCATCTCCTCGCCCGCGTCCAGCCGCTCCTTGATCTTGGCGTGCGCGATGTCGCGCGCCACGACGAGCGGGCCGGAGAGCGAGAGGCGGGTCTTGACCGGGTACTTCGTCAGCGCGGCGAGGATGTCGTCCATCGGCTGGTTGAGGTCGATCTTCACGACGTCGCCGGCCTCGTCGAGGTGCTCGTCGGTCGTGTCGGGCAGGAAGCGCGCGGGGTCGGTCTCCAGCTGCTCCAGGAAGACGCCCTCGGCGGTGATCTTCGCGACGGCCTGGCGGTCGGCCGAGCAGGAGACGGCGATGGCGACCGGGCAGGACGCGCCGTGGCGGGGCAGACGCACCACGCGGACGTCGTGGCAGAAGTACTTGCCGCCGAACTGCGCGCCGATGCCGATCCTCTGGGTCAGTTCGAAGACCTTCTCCTCCAGCTCCTTGTCCCGGAAGCCGTGCCCGAGCTCGGAGCCCTCCGACGGGATCTCGTCCAGGTAGTGCGCGGAGGCGTACTTCGCGGTCTTCAGCGCGTACTCGGCGCTCGTGCCGCCGACGACGATCGCCAGGTGGTACGGCGGGCAGGCGGCCGTCCCGAGGGAGCGGATCTTCTCCTCCAGGAACTTCATCATGGAGCCCTCGTTGAGGACCGCCTTCGTCTCCTGGTAGAGGAACGACTTGTTGGCGGAGCCGCCGCCCTTCGCCATGAACAGGAACTTGTAGGCGCCGCCGTCGGTGGCGTACAGCTCGATCTGCGCCGGCAGGTTCGAGCCCGTGTTCTTCTCGTCCCACATGGTCAGCGGGGCCATCTGCGAGTAGCGCAGGTTCAGGTTCTTGTACGCGTCGTAGATGCCGCGCGAGAGAGCGGCCTCGTCGCCGCCCTCGGTGAGCACGTTCTGGCCGCGCTTGCCCATGACGATCGCGGTGCCGGTGTCCTGGCACATGGGCAGGACACCCGCGGCCGCGATGTTCGCGTTCTTCAGCAGGTCCAGGGCGACGAACTTGTCGTTCGCCGAGGCCTCCGGGTCGTCGATGATGCGGCGCAGCTGGGCGAGGTGCGCGGGCCGCAGGTAGTGCTGGATGTCGTGGATGGCCTCCGTGGCGAGCTTGCGCAGCGCCTCCGGCTCCACCTTGAGGAACGTGCGCCCGTCGGCCTCGAAGGTGGAGACACCCTCGGAGGTCACCAGCCGGTACGGGGTGGTGTCCTCTCCCTGGGGGAGCAGATCGGTGTACGCGAACTCAGGCATCTCGCCCATTCCTCACTCGACAGACAGCTTTTTGGGGCTCGTTCGCCTCGGGCGCGCCCCTTCGGCTCACTCGCCGGAGGCCGGCCGTCATTGGCAGCATCCACCAGCGTAGGACCTGGCACGGTCGCCGAGGCTGTGAGGTAAGGCTCAGTTCGGGCACCGGACCGACGGCCCGGACGGGTGACGGGTTTTCCGCGGCCGACGGGCGAGGGGTAGTCGCGATCTATCGCGTTTGGGTACGCTGTTGTCGTGGACCTTCAAAAGAGCCCCGACGCGAACTCCGCCACGGCGGCGAAGCCGGCCGAGCTGCGTGCCTCCGACGCCGACCGCGACCGGATCACCGACATCCTGCGCGAGGCCGTCGCCGAGGGGCGTCTGACTGCGGAGGAGCATGCCGAGCGGGTGGAGGGCGTGCTGGCCACCAAGACGGTGGGTGAGCTCGACCAGTTCGTCCGGGACCTGCCCGCCGCCCACACGGGCCGCGCGACCTCCGGGTACGCCTCCGCGCCCAACCGCCCCACCCAGGGCGCGATCCCGGTGGAGGCCGACGAGAACGTGGTGGCGGTGTTCAGCTCCGCCGTCCGCAAGGGCCGCTGGCGAGCGGGCCGGCGCATCCACGCGTACTCGGTCTTCGGCAATGTCGAGATCGACCTGAGCGAGGCGATCTTCGAGTACCAGCAGGTAGTGATCAAGGCGATCTCGGTCTTCGGCAACGTCGAGATCTTCGTCCCGGAGAACGTCTCGCTGCGGGGCAGCGGCGGGGGTGTGCTGGGCAACTTCGAGGTGGACACGCTGGATTCGGGCGACCCGGACGCGCCCGTGGTCTACATCGACGGCCTCGCCGTCCTGGGCAACGTCGAGGCGAGGCCCAAGCGCGGCAAGCTGATCGCGGACATCCTCGACCGGGTCACGAGCCGGGTGAACGAGCGGGTGGCGGACCGACTGGACCGGGGTTTGCGCAAGCACCTGGACCGTTGACGCTTGTGAACGCGCGGAGGGCGGACACGGGGTGGTCCGCCGCGGGGTGGTCCGATGACGAACGATCGATCACGCGCGAGAACGGCCGGGCTTGGGAACGCAGTGCATAGGCGCGCGCACAGCGGGTAGGGCTTGCTGCATCGTCTCTTGGAGGGCGCTGTGGAACTTTCCTTGGTGCCCGGCACGCTCGCGAAGCCGTCGTCAGGAGTAGACCGTGCTGCAACCGCCGCATCAGTCCCTGCAGGTAGCTGCCGTTCCGGCCCAGCGGGCGCCAGTGCGGGACAGGGATCAGGAAGCGCCATGGCACACGGAGGCGGTGTGCCGACGCGACGAAGCCGGCCTGTTCTTCGCCCCCTCCAAGGAGCCGACCGCGTCCCGGCTCTCGCGTGAGGAGGCCGCCAAGCGCGTCTGCGCCCGCTGCCCGGTGATGGTCGAGTGCCGCGAACACGCGCTGCTGCAACCCGAGCCGTACGGCGTCTGGGGCGGCCTCACCGCCGCCGAGCGCCGCGTCGTCCTCGCCAGGCGCCGCCGCCGCGACATGGAACTCAAGAAGGCCGCCCACGGCACGATAGCCGCGGCCGGCTGACCCACCCGCGCGAAAGCCGGACCGGCCCCGCGCGCAGGGGGCCGATCGGGCCGATAGCCACACGCGCCCGGAAGCCGGGCTGACAACCGGCCCTCGACACCGGCCGACTCGCACGCACGGCTGCCGGGCTTGCCCGCGCGCGTGGAAGCCGGGCTGACGGGCAGGCCTCGACGCCAGGCCGCCGAGCGGGCTTTGACGCGGGT